>NZ_RSCK01000032.1:0-66529 GCF_003991895.1 Chroococcidiopsis cubana SAG 39.79 | reverse complement strand
TTTCAATCTCAATGCTGCTCTAAAATCATAACTTAGTCCTTTAAAAGTTGCTTAAGTTATTTTTACAAGCTGCCTATTAGTGAACTTACCACCTGTGGTTTGAGCGAGTTTAGTCATGAGTCCTTCAAAGCGTCCGCCCTCTGAAGACATGGAGACCAATGCTTTCTCCAGTTGTGGGAAGCCTACCTTGCCTTGTTCGACTAACTTCTTAACTTCAGACTCAGCTACACCATACTGTTTGGCTAACTCTGAAATAATCGGAATACCACGTCCTGTAAGTTGGTTTATGTCTTCCGCATATAATCTGCCCTGTGTTTTAGCCTTACCAATAATCTCAGCTAACTCACTAAAGTCAGTACCCGTACCAGCGGCAATATTACCAACTGCTGTGAGTGTTGGCTTTAGTTGCTCGGCTGTAAACCCAAAAGCTAACAATTGTTTAGCAGCCTTTTCCACCTCTGGTAATTCAAATGGTGTTTCTGCTGCAAACTTGGTGATATCCTTCAACACAGCACTAGCTTTAGATGCAGAACCAAGGAACGTGGTAAAAGACACCTTGGATTTTTCAGCATCAGCCCCGACTTTAAGAATGCTGGCTCCAACTTGACCTATAGCCTGTGTCGCACTAGCAGCAGCAGAAACTAGAGCTGTGGTCATTCCAGCAGCCACACCAGTAAACACTGAATTAGCCACAGAACTCATACGGCTCTGAGCGCTCCTCATGTGTTGGGTAAAGCCTTGCTCGAACTTACCTCCAGCTATTCTCCCTCCACTATGTCCAAAGTCCGTTATTTGACGTTTGGCAGGGTCTAGGTTTAACTTGACATCAACTGAAACTGACGCGATGCGGGGCATGGGAGCTTACTCACTTGTCTATCTGTAAGGTGGTTTGTGGTAGGGATATGCAGGGATATCAGCATCGGTTAGTTGATACTGTTCTTCTGTTGGAACGTGAAATCTGGCAATAGCAAAGTTAAGGTCGTCACTTATAACTTTCCAACCATAGTTTTTAGCGTTTTGATAGTCTAACCAGGTATATAATGCAAACTCTTTGGTATCTGGGTGGTAGCAGGCTACTTCTCCAATTCTAGATACACACGTCTCGCGAGGCTTACAGCGTTTGTTGTTTTCAAAGAAGCGCAGTATGGATTGATATGTCTCATAAGGTAAGACCTTTGCTTGGTAGGCTCGATAATTAGCTTCTGCCTCATCCAGCTGTCGTTGATGTTCTAGTGCTTGTTGATATATTTCTTCGGGTGTCATGGTTTTAGCTCCTTATTTCAATGGTTTGGCAACGAAAGCGTAGTAGTCCACAGGGTCAGCAGCACCCAATCTTTCGGCTCTGACATGTACGTAAGCAGATAGCGGCATGATGCTAGTCACGTAAGCACTATTGACGATTAGACGAGTCTTGGCTGGCGTACCTGTTGTGGGTGTCCAAGATGCTACAGGAGTATACGTACCGTTTTCAGTGGTAGCTACCTCAAGGTGGAATCTCCAGTAGTTCACACCTACTGAAAAGTTAGCAACAGTATTTCTCTGTGCAATCACAACTTGAAAACTAATTGACTTCCGCACTGGTAGAAACTTACCTGGTTCTGCAAATGTATTTGCTACCGTTCCGGCTGTTTCAGGACGCAACACCAGCTCTTTATCTAAAGTCCCATCAACCTTTCTGTCTGCTAACATAATTCACCTCACTGTTTGGTTTTAAAGCTTTGCCGTAGAACTGCTGCAATGTCACACCCTTGTACGTAACACCATCTAAGGTTTGTATTGTAAGAGAGTCTTCAGTGTAGACGTATTTATCTAGGCTATTGATAAAAGTCGTTATATCCTCCAACTCCTTGATGTATTGCGAGTTGTATGCCACAGAGAGTTGTCTGAGAAGGTGTACGCGACGTTTCATCAAGCTTTCTTTTACAGCCAGATGGAGGAACTGACGTTTATCAGCATTAGTAATGTAAGCGTAGTCCATCATTTCCATCACTTCTGCACCTGGGTGAGCGGGTTAACTTGAATGCGCTCTACTCTTTGGTGTTCTTGGAGTAAGCGTCTTTCCTCAGCTATTAGTTGATTCCTGAATGTTGAACTACCTAAGCGCTTGTGTTCTTCCACAATCATTTGTGTTTCCAGTTCTGATTGGTGTGGGGTCTGCATCCGTCCATTAGCACCTTTAGGCAGACGTGCATCTTTAGCTTTAGCCTCTTGCATTTGGACTGCGTAACTAGCCTCCACTTCTCTCTCTACCTGTTCTCTCAACTCATCTTCAAACTTCTGCACCGCTTGTTTTACATGTGGTGGTACGGCATCACCGCTTGGGGTTGGCTGAATCTTTTGACCCTGCTTCACGAACTCTTGGTAGTCTGAGAAGTCATCCAAGAAGCTAGACCTAATCTGCTCAGCCATATCCACGCGCAGGTCAGTCATCAAACTTTCCAACTTCTTACGCCGCATCTCTTCTGTGGGAAACAGTAGAGCCAATTCAATCTGTCGTTGTAGCCGTGGGTACTTCTCAAACTTATCCAAGTCCTTGCGATGGCGCTGAACTCGTAACTCACCAACTACACTCTCTAATAATTCCTTCTCTTGTGCGTCCATTTTATTTAGCGACTCCATGTAAATCTAACTGGGTTATATAAAACGCTGTTGTGGTACTTTGCCTGCATTGCCTCATATTCTTTTAAGGCTTCTTCCCTTGTAGGTTGTGCAGGGAATGCGTCTTTCAAGTACTTGCTGATATTCGCCTTATTGCGCTTATTGAATTCGCATGTAACTACGCACCAGCCTTCCGTCTTGTGTTGTTTGACACCCTCAACACGAACCAGCTTTACTTTTCTACCGCGATTCATCAACACTAATGCTGGGTCAGTAATGCGTCCAATTAATGCATCAAAGATATTTGCTGGACGACACCCCTCAGCTACCTCGTATTGAGAAGCGATGGAAAGGTGCCAGGTTTCTAGTTCTTGTTGGCGTAATTTCTGATTGGCTACGATATCGCTCAAGTAACCACTTGTTACTGGTGGTGTTAAATGTAGTGGTGGTATTTCAATTCTCATCTTGTACACCTAACCAGGCTTCAAATTCGTCTAGTGATTCTCTCACTTCAGTGGCGTTTTTCGGGATTGGTTCGCTAGGTACGTGTTCAACCACAGGTGTGTGGGGAATCCATTTTCTTCTTTCCGCATACTCTATTTCCCATTCTTCTTGTCTCTTTCTGCGCTCCTCTCTTGACTTCCTTAGTAACTCCTCAGCTTCGGCGTACATGTCAGCTTCATCAGCCTTTGATAGTTTCTTGGGAAGGCTATTAATACGCTTCTCAAGCGTTTCAATTCGACTTAACAGGTTAGAGTATGTTCTCATTCGATTCGCCTGCCACCCGTGCTTCTAGGGCTTCTAACCGTGCTTTGAAGTTCTCCATATCCTGAGCTTTTGAGGCATATTCTAGGAGCAACCGTGAAGCACTCAGCTTGACGTTGGCTACTTTTGTATCTCCCACAAAACCATCGACAGGGAGGTCTCGCATCTCTCGTACAACAGCCGTAGTTGATAAACACTCGTCTACCAAGCGATTAGCAACCATACTCCACACGAAATCCCTTCCGATTCGCATAGCCTCTATAAATGCAGGCTTGGAACGCCATCGCATCAACGTTGTTGGGTTTATTCCTAAGTCTTCACAAATCTCTCCAGGTGTAGCCCCTTGTACGAACTTTGCTACGGCTACTAACTCCCTGTCTTTTAAACCTAAATGTTCTAGTTTTTCCATATTTCTTCTGCAAATTGCTGCTTTTTTCTTGCAAAATGCTGCATCTGTATATTATTTTAGCCTATTTTAGGCTTTTCTGTATACAGTATACAGTGATGAATCGTGTTACTTTTGTCAGAGTGTCAAAGGTAACGCAAACATACAAATAGAAATGCAGCCTCTGGAGAGATGCCGGAGAAGCTGCAAAAAAAGGACGTATTAGAAGAGAGAAGAACCAACCAGATATGGGATACCTGAAATTTGTTATAGCCTTTCTGTATATACGATTATTCTAACATTTTTAAGCTGGTATACAGTATCCGGTATACCATAAACAAAGGTAGGGATAATGAGCGTTTCATACCCAGCGCACTAGTGATTTTTGAATGAACGTTGTGTTTTATACAGTTTTTTTAAAGCTTAAACCTGTCTGATGACTTATTGCTTGAGATAGAGAAGTCAGTTATTTTCAAGGCAGGGAGGTGCGTCTTTAATTGTCAATTTCTAAATATGACGGAAAATTGCGGTTTAGAATGCAACCTGAAGCGTCCTTTAATCTTAGCAGTTGATGACGATGAAGATAATTTAGAACTACTCGTCCAGCTACTTCAGTTCGTTGAATGTTCGTTCATCACTGCTGAGGATGGTAAGAATGCGGTGGAGATGGCACGGCAATATCGTCCTGACTTGATTTTGCTGGATATGATGCTACCTGACATTAGTGGCGTAGAAGTTACCCAAAGTCTTCAAGAAAATCCTCTAACAAAGGATATTCCCGTCGTTGCTGTTACTGCTATGGCTAAGCCAGAAAATCAACAACATTTTCTAGCGAAAGGATGTCTGGAATGTGTTACCAAGCCTTACAGCATTGATGAGTTAGAAAACATTATTCATTACTATCTCTCCAATCAAATTTAAGCAATCAGGATTAGTATGTGTTCTAATTAACAACCACTTGTGACAATTAATTCAGCCTATCGGTCGAAGAAATGTACGTCATCGTACATAAATATTGAATGAAGCAATAAAATATGGTGTTCCATGTCGTTCCTTCTGTCCGTTCCTACCACGATGCTAGTTGGTGGGAATTTTTATTAGATGCATACCAACAGTTGAAGATAGTGAACTCGAAGAAATCAAAGAATATTAATGAATTAAAAAGCTAAATGTAACGACGAATCACCTCTTCTAACTCTTCAAATTCAATTGGTTTTCCCAGCCAGTCATCAAAACCTGCTGAGAGAAAGTACTCTCGATTTTCGTTCATTCCTGTGACAGCAATTACTGGAATCTCTCTTGTTTGTGGGTTTTTTCTCAGTCGCTTGAGAACTTCCATGCCGTCTAACTCAGGCATCATGATATCCAGTAGGATTAAGTCTGGCTGATGCTGCTGTGCCATTTCAATAGCACCCCGACCGTGATAAGCAGCAATAGAATCACATCCAACTGTCTCTAGTAGACAAGTGAGAAATTCTAAATTATCAGCATAATCATTAACAGCCAGCACTAGCGGGTGGCTGTTGTCCTGCTGATTATTGTCAGGAGAACGCTGTAAAACCATCTATGGAAAAAAGTTTGATTATTCTTTGTATTGAACAATACAGTAGAATACTTGCCCTCTATCTCTGGGCTTACCTGCGACTTGAATCAAATGCTCTGGGGGGCTGTTACATTTCGTTACACACTTACCCCCCTATAGGTAATCTAGGTGCTGGAACCCTTGAAAAACGGACATTTTTGCAGCTGCTGTCGGGGCTTTTTTTCAAAAAATGGGGGGTACGGCAGCTGGTTTATTGAGAATAGAGTCAATAAGGATGCCAAAACGGGTTTTTGCTACTGTGCGGCGAACCATGACCTTTTGGGTCTAAGTTGTTATCGATGCGATTTCGCATGTTAATTATCCACAGATGGTTGTGGTGTGCGAAATTTCGCTCGGTATTTATACCATCGTCTGAAAGCAGCTAGAATCTAGTGCAGCCAATTCATTAGCTACCAATCATAGTACGTGACATCTTATCCCAATCAAAATCTGACTCAGTAAGTACTTCACCCCCCACGTAACCGCAAGTCTTGCGATTTAGCCTATACAAACGTTGAAGCTTACCGTCAGCGGTCTTTAATGTAGATGTTAAAGGGAAATTACAGAATTCTTCTAATCCATTAATTTTCACCCAAACGAAATCCTGTACACTTAACTTTCCATACTGCTTTGCAAGCAAAGGGTCTTTTCGCAACACTTCAGGAGACACTCCATCACCTACTAAAAAAAGTAGATGCTTTTTCTTGTTACAAGGTACAGCAAATCCTTTACCAAACCCTTTAGTCATAATTACCTTCTTATTTTATATTTGGTACGATTAGGCAGCTTTTAAGTAGGTTAGCCATGTTGGGTGTTTCTTATACCAAAACTTATGGACTACCAAATCAGGCGCAATCTTCACGCGGAAGGCGTAAGTGTTATCAGGCTGGTCAACTTTGGTTAGTGGATTTTGAATGGTACATATACGCAGTTGCATTATTGAGAATGCTTCATGCAAGGCAGCAAAAAGCACGTCGGCATGTTTAATCATAATTAGCGCTGTTTTCTTGTTAGGCATACAAAACATCAAACAATCGGCTCCGCCTGGGTAGTTTTCGCAGTAATAAGTAACTGTAATCTTGCCGCAATGGAGGGCTGCGCCCAAGGCGCTAACTAACTCATAGTGACCCTCTCTTGCAAGCCTGCTAAACACCTTATCAAAAGCTATATCGATTAGTTGCTGTTTCGTGACAAATGACTGATGTGCTTCCACTTTTCTGCTCCTATTACCTGGGTTAATTGCGCTCGACTTTAACTAAATCACTGATAGGAATGAATTCAAGACCTGGGGGGAAACTAGCCCTCTCCCCAGAAGTTGTTATACATTTTACATAATCCGTTCCAACACACTCAGTCACCACTAAATTCTCGCCCTTTCCTTTTAGGTTTCCGCTACCCATGTAGCGCACGGTGTCACCGATTTTGTAGCCTACAACTTCGTTAGGCTCCTCCACTGAAACAGTGACTGACCCAAAGCATCCTTTTACTACCAACGATGTGGCTTTTATTTCCATATCTTCTTTTCTGTCAGTGGAACTCGTTTCTTCTCGGTGGACTCCCCGGTGGACTTTTTCAGGCTGGTGGACTCCCCGGTGGACCCCCTGTTCCACCGCCGAACCGCTCTCTCTGTCTTCGTTACAGACGTTTAGTGGACTTTGGACCTCATCAGGGTTAATTGCGGTATTAAAAGGAGTTGTAGATGAAGAAGAATTATTAGTTCCATTATATCCACTACTATTATCAACACTATACGTATCAATACTTTCAGCGGTGGACCCCTGGTTCCACTGGCTGGTCCACTGGTCCACTGACTGTTCCACTGGCTCTTTTGAGGAAGCGAGAAATTCTAAAGCTGTTTCCTCACCTCTAAGTTCACCAAGACCAAGTTGATGCATTTCTTTAAACCATACCCGTATCGCATCTGGTTTCGGTCTATTGGCTGCTTTATATCCTTGCTGTACGTCTTTAGCCTTCACCCACCCTTTTTTCTTGGACAGCTCTATTATCTTTAGCCACTGCGGTGATAGTTGGTTACTCATATTTGCGTGTGTCAGCTCTATTTGACCGATGAAGAATTTGCTTAAGGCAACTGCAAGCTCAACTATATCTAAAGGGATAATTTCACTTACGGAAGGAAAGGCTAATTCTTGTCTCCAGGTTATACGCATGTTATGCAAGACGTGGAGGTTGATAGCAAGCCTACCTACTAGCCCCTCGTGTTTCGCATAGACGTTAGCCAGGGCTGCTGGTAAAGTTAGTTTGGTTTGCTCTAGGTAGTTGTAGTAGCTCTGATATGCCTTATAAGCTTCAGGGCTAAGTTTATACTCCATTACAGGTAGTTTGACTATATTCTCGTAGTACTTAGCTAACACGCCTGTAATATCTAAATCTGAGTCGTCATCGTCGGGTAACGTAGCTGCTGTTAATGGCTGGTTTACAAACAAGAACCTGCTCCAGAATCCATCAGAATCATTCTTATCTTTGATGATGTTGTCGAGCGTGTTAGGTTGGATAGTCCCAAAAATTGACAACGCTATTTTGTCCAGATGAACTTTAACACCACCAGCACGCAGTATCGTTATGCTCGTGCCATCATAAGCAGAGAGATAGAATTCCCTGTCGTCACCCTTACCACCCGTATACTTCCCAAAAGAATTGACAAGCCCCGAAAGTTCGTCTTTCAGGTAAAGTATTGGCTTCTCTGGGTGTGCCTGAAACTGGTTAGCTAAACCTTCAGTCGTGGTGTCACTGACGATATAAACCTTCTGCCTCGGCTCTTGGGGTTCACCATCAGGGAAATTCTCCTCTATATCTTTGCGATTCTTGCTGGACTTACACAGCTTGTAGAATTCTGATTCTCTTTTGTACTTCTTTTGCTCGTCTTTATATTTTTCTGCTGCGTTTTCTATCAACCCTCTCATGGGCAAGTGAAAGAACTGCCGTTCGATAGGGGACTTCTTCTGACCGCTGGGCGACACGATAGTGCTGTATAGAGTTGGCGGTACGTTGAAGTTTTGCGCTTTCCTTACAATTAACTCCGTGCCTGTCTTGTGGAGCGAAGATACAGCGGTTAGCAGGGATAGCAAACAGGTTTCTGGTTTAACATTCATCCACTTGCTGTAAGTCATTATTGCATCAGCAAGGGCAGGAGGCAGCATTTTGGAGAAGTTAATTTTTGAGTTGTGCAAGTCAATCAAGCGTTGAACTTCTTCTTTACGCCCATCCTCTTCTTCCATGTTTTTCTCTTTTGCCTTATGACCCTTGGATATTGCTATACTTCTCGCTGCTTGCCACACATCTTTGGAATTGCAGCCAGCATGACATTTATATGCACCTGTCTCAGCTTCGACATGTAGAGAGTCTTGCGAATGGTTCCCGCTGTGATGTTTATGACTAAGTGGACATTCGGCTGTGTGCCAGCTTGCTCTACCGTTCTCTTGAAACCCATTTAAGTACTGGACGAAGTTGAGCATCTCATTAGCTTCGCCATTGTCCTTATGTTTTGGCTTTGCTTTTTCTTCTCTTTGACGGCGCGGGATTATTGTACGCAATTCCTCATAATCGTAGGTGTAACCGAGGGTGCTAACAAAATCTACTCTTACTGGGTCTTTGCCTGGGCTAATATGCCAAGCTCCCGCTAATCTCATTAATTGACATGTATCGTGTAACGACTTATCCGCACCGTTACTTAAATGCTCCGCTAAGTCTTTTTGCAACTCTGTAAACTGTTCTGGTGTACAAGGCTGGTTTAGCGTTAGGTATGTGTGTACGGATTTATTACCTGAAAATAGCTCTATAGACGGGTCTGGTAAATTTTTCTTACGCCATTTAAGTACCTGCTCCTCTGTCGTACCTTCATCACACTCAGAGAAAATAGCTCGACACTGTTTAATCTCAGCTTGCTTTAATGACCCGTTGGGAGCAAAGTAGACGCACCTGCCTTGCATTTGATTCTTCTGTATCTCTTTCCAAGGCAGATTTGGGAATGTGCTTTCTAGCGGTCTTCCTCCACCCGTTGAACTACGCGGGTCAGATTTGTGATACAGGCAGTTAATTTTTATGCTGTCACCTGGTTTATATCCCAAGAGTTTTAGCTGCAACCGCGCTGCCTCAATGTCAAAGGCAGGGAAGACGGGAGTATTAGGATTTGTGTCAGATTGTTGGACGTTCTCGTGTTGGTCTGTCATAATTTTAGTAATGCGTAGTTTTGTAATTGCCTAATTGCGTAGTTGCGTGAATTAGTAGTTACGTGATTGCGTAATTGCCTAATTGCGTGATTTCAGAGAGAAGATAAACCAAAGCGTAAAATCATCAGAAGGGAGGGGAGTGTTAGCAGCACCCCCTCTCTTTGCTTAGGGGCTAGTAGGGATTAGCCAAGTAAATATCCACAGAATGTGGGTCGTACTTCTTCAACCACTCCACTTTTCTAGCTACCTTCTGCTCAAACTCCTTAGCTATGACTTCAGGTGGCTTTCTGATTGATTCCATCAAAGCGTTATACAACCTGTCGCCAGTGTATAAGCATTGTTGCTGGCGTAGTTTTACGAATGTCGGTTTGCGATTTTTCATGTTAGTTTGGTGTTCTATAAGAATTGAATGAGTGGGCAGGGGACAGGTATTGGTAGTACACGTTCCCTGCCTTTTTGCTAGCTACGCAGCTTCTACAAGACCTGTAGCTTTTTCCAATATCTCTCTGCAAACAAAGCTGAACGAACGTCTCTCGGTTTTAGCCCGTTCTTCCAATTCAACTATTAACTGTGTTGGCAAGTAAATTGCTTTCTTGTTACAACTAAAATCTTTTTTCATTGTCTTAAATGGATGTGGATGGATGTGGTTGACAACTACTTGTAGTATAACAAATTTCAAAGCGGATTTACACGAAAACAGCACGATACTCTACGCAAACACACATATATAATACATGAGGATACATGAGGAATTGTTAGTTTCTTTAATACAATTTAGGTAATTGAGTTGATTTAACGTGACCGTAATAGAACTGAAGCATTGTAACGGGGTGATGTCCAGTTACGGCACTAACATCTGTTGGAGGGATACCAATACTCAAAGCATGACTTACAAAAGAGTGACGGGTGATATAGGGTCTACGATATGGAATCTTTGCTATTGCTAAGGCTGGTCGCCAATAATCTCTAGCAAACTTGTGGTCGATGATAGCTAATCTTGCTGGTGTGGTAAAGATGAAATCGGTAGGGGTAAACTTACCACGTTTCCACATCATTTTTAGAAGGTTAAGCACGTCATCTGATAACACTATCGTTCTAATATTTCCCGTCTTAGTAGGTTTAATTTCTCTCTTGGCTGATAGGGATTTGCTAATGGTGATGGTGTTATTTTTCCAGTCAATATCGTTCCAAGTTAGAGCATTAATTTCTCCCGTTCTTGCTCCTACACAAAATCTGAAATAAACGTAGTCGTAGTAGTGGGGATATCTAGCATCGAACACGTCAAGAATCAATTGAATCTCTTGCTTTGTGAATGGTAATGGTGGCTTTCTCGACTGGGATTTAATGTCAACTTTTTTGAATGGATTCTTACTATCGTCAACACCAGCCCAACTCAGACAAGCACTCAGCTTACCAATTCTGGCTCTAAGCGTTGCTGGTGTAATGTCTTGCGCTAGGTAATCTACTATTTTGTTAGCTGTAGGCGTGTCGAGTTTAGTAATGCGGACGTTGCCTAAACCTGACTTACTGAGATGTTTGAGTAATGTTTGATATTGGTTGATGCTGCGGTGATAGAGCTGCTTGGATTTGAAGGCTATAAACCGCTTAAACACATCAGCTAGAGTATTACTATCTTCAACTACTTTCTGGGGCTCTACGGGCTTGCTGTGGGGCAGTAATGCTTTGTATCTGCTGAGAGTGTAATCGAAGTCATTAGCTAGAATGTCCAGCCTTATCCTGGCTCCTATGGATTCTCCTACTGCTACAGCTTGCTTGGTGTAATCCATACCAAGAGCTAGGCAGTATTGTTTTTCATTGTGAGTCCACCTCAACCTAGCCCTCAAGTTGAAATTCTCAACCGTAATACTGCCGTTATCCGCTCTACGTCTACGTTTTGCCATACTTATGTACGAGAATTAAGTATGACAGTGGTGATTCTCTACTCTTCCCTCAGTAAAAAGAAACCAGTATAGGTCATGCCTGAATCATCGGGTTGGACTAACAAGAAATGCAAACCTTGACTCTGTTGCTGTCGCTGTGCGTAAGTTTGAGCAGATGCGATCGCCTCACTATCGGAAAAAGTCGCGACAACCCACCGATCTGCTAACCCTGCTTCTAAAATTAATCCCGCTAATTCGCCTGGAACGTAGTTGAGGGCAATCGGCTGCGCTGCTTGCAACCAACGGGCTAACTGCATGGACTTCCTTCCTCCATAAATTATTATCCCTGGCACGGCAATTGTCGATGCTAAGCCTAAATTTAGGGGAAGTAGAAATTCTGGCATGTCTAAGATCGGCAGCGGACGGTCCTTAAATGCAGCTTCGAGATCTCCTGCTGGTAGACTCGCAAAACGCCAGCGATCGCCCCACAAATTTTCCGGTAGGGGGACGGGGGGTGGTTTGTCTACAGCAAGGGGGTTGTAGGCTCCAGTGGTAGAATACTGAGGTATGCGCGATCGCAACCACTGTTTCAATGCCCCAGTGCGCCGCGTTGGTTCTACAGTAATACCTAGTTTTTGCCCTGCGGTGGCGATTAAACTGAGAGATTGCGGGCGAAAGACTTGGATTGTATCTGGTAACGCCAATTTTGTCTGTCCTGTCACAGATTCCGATCCCCCCAACCCCCCTTGATAAGGGGGGCTAGGGGAGATTGACTTTGGCGTAGTCGAAAAAAATTCGGATGAATTAGATGCAGCTAATTGCAACTGTTCTACCAACCACGATGCATTCGCTGCTGCTTGCGGGCATATGGCTTCGTAGCGAAAATTCCCCGTGCGATGGTCGCTTCGCGTTTGCGTAGCATGGTCGAAGAGCATACCGCCTTCGGCATCGCAGATTAACAATTCCCACAATACCTGTCCGGTGTCATCTTGCCACGGGCGACGATAAAAATCAGCTTGCCAAATTGATTTGTCATTGGTCATTTGTCATTCGTCTTTGGTAATTTTGTCGTGGTTGAAGAAAGAAGGGTGTAGGGTATAGAGTGTGGGGAGAATTCGGAATTCGGAATTCGGAATTAATGCGTGAATTTTGATTTGCTTCCTCAACTTCGCGACTCTCTCTTCTCCCCTCTGCTTCCTGCTCGTGCGCTCCCTGATAACTGATAAGGAAAATCCTATGACGGCAACAGCTATATCAAACTTACCTGTTTTAGCAGCATCGAGGTCGGGGTTGCCAAATATTTGCGGCTGGGAGGCGGAAATTAAATCGGTAACGAACCACAACGAACCTATATTTCTACCTACCACCAATTTACGTTTAGAAAATCTTACTGCTGGGTTTGCTTGCGCCCTGCACATGCACCAACCGACAATTCCCGCAGCTGGTAATGGCGAACTCATCAGCAATCTGCAATATATGTTTGAACATCCCCACGATGGGGATAACCACAACGCCGGAGTCTTTGCCTGGTGCTACGGACGCATGGGAGAGTTTATTCCGCAGTTAATTGCTGAAGGTTGCAATCCTCGAATTATGTTGGACTATTCAGGTAATTTGTTGTGGGGATTGCAGCAAATGGGGCGAGAAGATATCCTGAACAATCTCAAACGGATAACTTGCAATCGCCAATACCAACCTTATGTAGAATGGCTGGGGACGATGTGGAGTCATGCTGTCGTTCCTTCTACGCCAATTCCCGATCTCAAGCTGCACATTCAAGCTTGGCAGCATTATTTTGCGGCGGTTTTTGGCTATGATGCTTTGCGGCGCGTCAAGGGTTTTTCTCCTCCTGAGATGCACTTACCCAACCACCCAGATACTTTGTTTGAATACATCAAAGCTTTGAAAGAATGCGGTTATCGCTGGTTGATGGTACAAGAACATTCAGTGGAACGTTTGGATGGTACGGGGTTGCACCACGACCAAAAATATCTTCCTAACCGTTTAGTAGCGCGTAATTCTGTGGGTGAAACGATTAGTATTACAGCACTGATTAAAACTCAAGGCTCGGATACGAAATTAGTTGCCCAAATGCAGCCTTATTTTGAAGCTAAAGGGCGAGGGAAGCAACAAATCGGTAACGTAACTGTACCCTCTCTCGTAACCCAAATTGCTGATGGAGAAAATGGCGGCGTGATGATGAATGAATATCCCCGCGATTTATTTCGTGTGTATCATGAAATTCGCGATGCTGGCAATAATGACGCGGGCATCGTAGCACTAAATGGCACGGAATATTTAGAATTGATTGAGGCTGCTGGCGCTAATCCCGATGATTATCCAGCTTGTCAAGCGGCAAATCAACACAAAATTTGGCAGCAAGTCGATCCAGATAATGCAAATCCAGAAGCAGTAGAAAATGCGATCGCGCAATTAAAAGCAACTGACCATCAATTTCACATGGATGGTGCGTCTTGGACGAACGATCTCAGCTGGGTAAAAGGCTACGAAAATGTTTTAGCACCGATGAATCAACTCAGTGCAGCATTTCATGCTAAATATGACTCATTAGTACAGCAAGATCCGACGGTAACTCAGCGTCCTGACTACCTTGAAGCCTTGTTGTATAACTTATTGTTGGAAACTAGTTGTTTCCGCTATTGGGGACAGGGAATGTGGACTGACTTTGCCCGCGAACTGTATCGACGGGGAGAAATCGCAGTTCGTTAGTCTACCAGTTAAACAAGCTCGTTCAAGAGTCACACCAGTTGAACTGCTAATTTTAGCAGATGCTCCTGGTTGTTGCTTTCGGCTAGGGAAAATTTCCAGAGTACGATGGGGTATGGTCACGGCAATACCCAAAGCTGCGATCGCTAAAACAGAAACCCCTGTTAGCAACCGCACTTGATGGCGTAACTGGCGATTCTCGCGATCGAGAGTTGCGACCCGATTTAAATCGCGCTCTAGATAACGGGGTTCGTTCTGAGACACGGGACGCGGTTCATTCTCTACTAAAGGTTCGGGTCGATCTTCAGCCAGCGCCACTGCAACTCGCTGAGGTTGAAAAGTAATCTTAATCAGTAACCAATTAACAATCAATTGCGGGCAGTTTCGTCTAAACCAATACCACGCTATGTTTCTAAATACTGGTTTGGATATCCGCGCTACTGATTTTGTCATCCGATTCAGCGGACGAAATTGGATCTTTTGATTGATCAGATTAACTGCACCCGCATCATAGAGACAATCGATGATTAATTTAATAGTTGCTTCTTGATCGTTAGATAAATTTTGCAGCAGTAGCAAAACATCGTGCATCCGTTCTGCTTCCATCTGCTTTTCCAGCATCCGCTCCGCGTCTTTTTTTGTAACCCCTGTCATAGGTGCGAGAATAAATATAGCTGTAGTAACATATCCACTATGATAATCTGGACACTACTGTCCTCAGAGCGATCGCGGACACATCTTGAGGAAGAAATACGTTGACTCGGATGCTTTACCTTGGCAGAACTTCAAGTTGAATTTACAGCTAATATCAAATCAAAACTAAAATATGTTTGCTGAAATACTAAGGGCAGAACTTAGTTAAATTGCGGTTGTCGCTCTTATTTTATCACAATTTGCTAGCAAAAAACGCCTCTTTTTAGATGAATTTTTACGCAATCTTAATAGTTCTCAGTATGACAACGGATGGTGAGTTGGATGCTGATAAATGATGGTGGAGACAAGAACTACTACCAAAAGTGAAATTTGGCATGGCTGGCGATTCTAGCTTATGAAATTATATTTGAAATCATACGTAATCCTTAGAGAGTGGTGGCGATCGCTGAAGTATTTCGCCTTACTTTTAGGTACATTGTTAGCCCTAACAATACCGAATAGTATTTCACCTCCGGCGATCGCCCAGCAGCCTTTTGAGGAAATTCGCGGCGTGTGGATGACGAATAACGATACGAGTACCCTCATCGACCGTGACAAAATGCAAGCTGCTGTCAGCCAACTAGCGCGGCTGCACTTCAACACCATCTATCCCGTCGTCTGGAATTCTGGATACGCCCAGTACGATAGCAACATAGCACGACAAGCAGGAATTCAAACCTTCGTGCGCAAAGGCTTGCAAGGACAAGATCCTTTAGCCGATCTCGCCGCTACAGCCCATCGCCAAGGTTTACTCGTCGTCCCCTGGTTTGAGTTTGGTTTCATGACTCCTCCTACTTCAGAACTAGCACTACAACACCCTAACTGGTTAACTCAAAAACGGGATGGGAGCAAAACTTCGATTGATGTTGCAGGTGAGGTCGTATGGCTCAACCCCTTCCACCCAGAAGTCCAGCAATTCATCACCGCACTTGTACGGGAAGTCGTGACTAAGTACGATGTCGATGGGATTCAGTTTGACGACCACATGAGTTTACCGCGCGAGTTTGGCTATGACAAATATACGGTGGCTCTGTACAAGAAGGAAACCAAGCACAGTCCAGCCCATCCTGGCGATGCAGCGTGGATGCGGTGGCGGGCTGACAAAATTACGGCATTCATGACTCAACTCAATCAAACAGTTAAGCAAAGCAAGCCCAAAGCAATTTTTGCCGTCGCCCCCAACTACTACGACTTTGCTTATAAATTTCACCTGCAAGACTGGCTAACATGGGTGCGCAAAGGGATTGTTGACGAACTGATCGTGCAAGTCTACCGTCCCGAACTGCAAAGTTTTCTCCAACAACTTGCCCGCCCCGAAATTCAAGAGGTACAACAAAAGATTCCCACTGGTATCGGCATTCTTACGGGTTTGAGAAACGATCCAGTGCCAATGCAACGAATTCAAGCACAAGTGAGGGCTACACGCGATCGCGGTTTGGGAGTAGCTTTCTTCTTTTACCAAAGTCTATGGGACTACGCCCCAGAACCAAGCGAACAGCGACAGTCTTACTTTCAGGCATTGTTCCGTTCTCCCGCTTCCCGGATTGCATCTGCGCGGGCTGCTGTCGTTGAAGAACCGATATTTCAACCGTGAAACTAGGATAAAATGTATCGCGATCCGTAGGGGCGCACAGCTGTGCGCCCCTACAAATTTTTATGTGCTACAGAGATCGTCTACATTCCTGTTAACCATTTGTACAACGCTTTATCCTGCAACTGGATTTCGTCTACCGAGGTATAGTAATAATTTTCCCAGCCAATTTCCGGTAAGCCAGCAAAAAGCATGAGATTTAAGGGATACCGTTCGTTATCGCTACAGCGCCGGAAGTCGTCTCGGAATAAGAAAATTGCTTTATTCAGGGCGATCGCCATTCCCAACTCTACCATGACTCCTTCATCTGGTGGCGTGCCGTTGACAACCGCAAAAATGCCATCGCAGTTTTTCACATCCTGCAAATCTGCCTGCGCCACGCGATACGCCCAATCAGCTTGAGAAAAATCGATTTGATTGTTACGGGCAAACGGTTCCCAAACTTCTATGCCCAACGCCTCCAAAGCCCGAACGATGGGAGGTAAAAGTAGCGTCTTTTGCTGCTGCGAAAATCCATAGGGACTAGCTAGATAGATAATTTTGCGCTTCATAGCGATTTTCAATTGGGTAAAACAGACAATCTGTAGGGGCGCACAGCTGTGCGCCCCTACAAATGTTACGCACGCAATTGAGAATTGCTATCACGTCTGCCTCTACTCGCGATCTATGTCAAATATGCCGAATATAAGCGCGATCGCGGCATATTGGAATACATTCACTCACATTTAGAGCTGTCGCCAGTTCGAGATCGCCACTGAATCCTCTAGAAATTAACTCTTTTCCCGAACTACATTGGCTCAAGGCTGATGCGATATCGGTGCGAAACATTTGAAATGTTACCATAGCTGCTTTTGCTTCTGGAGAGGGTTTGCCCTGTAAATAGCTGAGAATCGCGCCAGCACCGATCGCGTCTTCTAAGCTGGGGCGCAAACTCCCATCTTCCCACCTTTCCCCAGCTGGAATCACGGCAATTTGCGTACCGCAGCTTTGAGCAAACTCAGCGATCGCCTGACAGTTACGCAAACAACCAGATACAGTTAGTGTGTTTCCTGTCTGCAAGCTCAGAGTTGCACCATTAGGTGAAGGTAAGACCAATCTCGTCCCCGCAGGAATCCGATCTAGGGATGAGGGAGAAAGAGAATATCCAGCGCTAGGGGTACGCCGACGACTTGCTAAAGTTGCATTGACAGACTGAGCATAGGCGATCGCTGTATCATCTTGCCAGCGATAAGGAAATATTATCGCTCCTCGATTCGTAGCAATTTCTACGCAAGTAGAGAAAGATAAAACATCCACAATCACAACTACATCGCTAATAGGAGCCAGTTGCATCACACCACCGATTCCCCATTCACAGCGCAGATCGAACTCCGATTGGTTGAAAATCATCTGACAGTTATCAGTAGAGAGTGACTAGTGACTAGTGGCTAGTGAATAGACAAGATTCTAGCCGCTAGTCACCAGCCACCAGCCACTCACCAATTACCAAACTCCTGCTACCTTGTGAAATAGGACAGTAAGTGTAGCAAAATGCAATTACCAGAATCTAGTCGGTGGCAATTTACCCCAGATTTGAATATCTGCCGCGTACTCAATGGCATGTGGCAAGTATCGGGGGCGCATGGAGCGATCCAGCCAAAACAAGCGATCGCCACTATGTTTGATTATATAGATGCTGGTTTCACTACTTGGGACTTAGCAGACCACTATGGACCGGCTGAAGACTTCATCGGTGAGTTTCGCCGTCAAGCGATCGCCACGCGGGGTAAAGAGGCGCTTTCTAACCTACAAGCATTTACCAAATGGGTTCCCAGACCAGCAAAGATGACACGGCGAGTCGTCGAGCAAAATATCGATCGCTCCCTAGCTCGAATGAGAGTAGAGACGCTAGACTTGCTACAATTCCACTGGTGGGAATACAGAGATAAAAACTACATAGATGCATTAACTTATCTAGCAGAACTCCAGCAAGAAGGGAAAATCAAGCACTTAGCACTCACAAATTTTGACACGGAACGGTTGAAAATCATCTCAGAAGCAGGCATTAAGATCGTTTCTAACCAGGTGCAGTTCTCGCTGGTCGATCGCCGCCCTCTAATGAAGATGATTCCGTTTTGTCAAGAGCATAATATTCAACTTTTAGCTTACGGTACGCTTTGCGGCGGATTGCTGTCAGAAAAATATTTAGAACAACCAGAACCGCGAGGTACGGCGTTAAACACAGCTTCCCTGCGAAAATATAAAAACATGGTAGATGCATGGGGTGGTTGGAATCTGTTCCAAGAGCTTTTAGCCGTTTTAAAACAAATAGCGGCTAAGCACGATGTCAGCATTGCTAATGTTGCAGTCCGTTACATTCTCGATCGCCCGACAGTCGCAGGGGCGATCGTTGGCACGCGGTTAGGGATATCGGAACACGTCGCAGATAATGCTAAGGTGTTTGCACTTACTTTAGATGCAGACGATACGGGTCAAATTGAAGCTGTATTGGCACGATCGCGAGATCTGTTACGGTTAATCGGCGATTGCGGCGACGAGTACCGACGTTAATTAGGGAGTGGGGAGTTGTAGGGGCGGGTTCACCGATAGACTCCCTGACTAACAGAAATTTTAGATAAGCCCGCCCGTACAGGAGTAGAGGAGTAAAGAATGACAGACGTAGAAGCTGAGGTTTTGGCAGTCAATGAAAATTTTTACCGTGCTTTTGAGAAGAAAAATCTAGAAGCTATGAGTCAAGTTTGGTCGCAGGGAACTGCCAGCCTTTGCATTCACCCCGGACGAAATGCCTTGCGCGGTTGGAAGCAAATTCGCGACTCTTGGGAAGTCATTTTCAAAAATACCAAATATTTAGAAATTGACATCGAAATTATTAATACAGAAGTTCGCGATACGACTGCTTATATCGTGTTATTTGAGCGCGTGCTACAAGCTAGTAGTAACAAAACCATCAAGGCTGAATCAATCGCTACAAATATCTTCGAGAAGATGGCTGGCAAGTGGTATTTAATACACCATCATGGTAGTCCTTTGGTGAGATAGAGTTGAAGGTATTTATCCCAGCATTTAGCAAACGAACGAAACACGTTTTTCAGTGTGAAATGCAATAATTCATACCAAGTTTAATAGGTGAATATCAGCAGAATTCCTGATTTGCGAGCATGAGATCGAATATTGCGATCGCGGCGATCGCTCAATAAATATTTCAATGGTGCAATTTCTAGCGGTAAATAATAGTTTTCTGATATAGTAAATTTTTTATAAAGATTTAGGTTAACTGGAATTCAAGTCTGGACGCAGAGTTATTGTTGGATTAAATTGTCTATATACCTCAAATGGAAAGTAGTTTGAGAAACGAAATACCTGGGGAAGATTAGATCGAGTGAAAAAAATCGATCGTCAAATAGGTGTTTCGTTTCTTTTAGTTATCGATCCAAATTAATAGTGACCGATCGCTAGCCATTTGCAATAAGTGGCGCGCGGTGAGAACTCGGAATTCGGAATTCATCGCGACTTGCGACTTGCGACTTGCTAATTGCTCCTCATCCCGAAATAGAACTCTATACTGAGAGAAGGTAGGAATGGCAATCGAGGGTAGTGTATGATTCCAAATCCCGCGATCGTGCAAGCTGTGGAACAATTGGGATATCGCGTCACGGTGGGAGACGTAGCAGCTCAGATCGGGTTAGATGTCGGTCAAGCTCAACAGGGATTACTTGCTCTAGCAAGTGATGTCGGCGGACACATGCAGGTAGCTAACTCAGGTGAAATCGCCTACCAGTTTCCGCAGAATTTGCGGGGAGTTTTACGCAACAAATACTGGCGGTTGCGCTTGCAAGAATGGTGGCAAAAAATTTGGAAAGTCCTATTTTACCTGATTCGGATTTCGTTTGGCATTGTTTTGCTTGTCTCAATCGTGCTAGTCTTCCTCACGATCGCAATTATTATTACAGCGACAAATCGGGATGGAGACGATCGCGGCGATCGCGGCGGTGGTGGGTTCTACATGCCTTACTTTTGGATTGGTCCAGATTGGTTTTGGGTATTCTATCCAGATTACGACACCCGCTATCGACAGCGGAGACGGGAAACCAGCAATTTGAATTTTTTAGAAGCGATATTCTCGTTTCTCTTTGGTGATGGTAATCCCAATATCGATCTAGAAGATAAACGCTTCTCGCTGATTGCCGCTACAATTCGTAACAATCGAGGTGTAGTAACGGCAGAACAAATTGCTCCCTATCTTGACGACTTAGGCGAGGGATATGCCCAGGAGTACGAAGATTATATGCTGCCCGTGCTGACCAGATTCAACGGTCAACCACTTGTTAGTCCAGAAGGGTATCTCGTTTACCATTTTCCAGAGTTGCAAGTTAGTGCGACTCAGCAACAATCTAGACGTGTACCAGCATTTTTGCAAGAGTTCCCCTATCGTTTCAGTGCAGCTAGCTCTGGGCAAATTATGCTCGGTATTGGCTTGGGCGCGTTGAATTTTGTTGGGTTGCTAGTATTGGGGAATTTACTCGCAGATGGGTTAGCAGCAGCTCAGCTCGGTGGACTGGTTGCCTTCGTGCAGGGAGTTTATGGGTTGCTGCTTGCATACGGCGTAGGTTTTTTGCTTCTACCTCTGGTAAGATATTTTTGGGTGCAGAGGCGCAATCGTAAAATCAGCGATCGGAATCAGAGACGGCAAGCAAGAGCAAATCTGCTAGCTAGCTCCGATTTAGTCTTACAGCAAAAAATTGCTTATGCAAGTCAGTTTGCTGCTCGATCTACGATTACTAAAGACGATGTAGTCTACTCGACTGATAGCGATTTATTAGAACAAGAAAGCCAAAATCCGGCGCAAATCGATGCTGATTGGCAACGTCGTTTATCTGGCTCTCCCTAGCTCCGATTTCATGCAATCTATAGCTATCGATTTATGAATAAACATTGTTTCGCGATAAAATTTTGTCGTAAAATAATAATCGATGTAGAAGAATTGAGGAGAAGGTGTTTACAACAACATTATTCAAGGTAGTATTGAATACGATATCTATTTGTTAAATTTTGTCATAAAGTTATAGCGCGCTCATGTCACTTCCTGAGTCCACAGAATCTAGTGTCAAATTACAGCAATATTGGCTGTTACTCAAACGACATTACTTACCACTATCAATCGTGTTTGGAGTAGTTGTCGCACTGACAGGTATAAGCTTAGCTTTGCAAAAGCCAATATATGAAGCAGAAGGAAAGTTACTATTTAGAAAAAATAGCCCTAGTTCTTCGTATTTACCTGAAGTGGGTAAGGGTATAGGTGAATTGCAGCCATTACAAGAGCAAAATAATCCTGTAGATACAGAAGCGGAAATTATACGTTCTCTGCCTATTATTAAAAAAACGATTACGCGGTTGGAGTTGAAGGATGAATCGGGTAAAACTCTTAAACCCGAACAATTTCTTAAAAAACTAGACGTGACAGACGTGAAAAAAACGGACGTGTTGCAAATTACTTATAGGGATGCAGATCCAAACAGAGCTGCAACAGTAGTCAATACTTTAATGGGTATTTATTTAGAAAATAACTTACTTGCTAATCGCTCTGAAGCCGTTTCTGCGAGAGAGTTTGTGCAAAAACAGTTGCCCAGGGCGGAAACAAGTTTGCGTCAAAGCGAGTCAGAGTTACGTCAATTTCAAGAGCAGAATAAAGTTGTCGATCTAAATGAAGAAAAAAGAGCGGCAGTAGCAATTATTGCCGATATGCAACGCCAAGCTACGAATGCTAATGCTGGTTTGGCAGATGCAAAAGCTCAATCTGAACTGCTGAAACAGCAATTAGGAGAAACTTTAAATAGCGCCGGAGCGGTAACTAGTGTAAGTCAATTTCCAGCCGTTCAAGGTATTTTGAAAGAGATCCAACAAATAGAATCGCAGCTAGCGGTGGAACAGAGCCGCTTTCAGGCAGATTTTCCTAATGTCGTCTCCCTCAAGCAAAAGAAAGCAAGTTTAGAGCAGTTACTCAAACAACGCTTAAAACAAGTGGTAGGAGAACAAAAACTTCTTAGAGGAAATAGCTTACAAAATAGTGAATTCGATCAAAAATTGACAGAAGAGTTTGTGAGGGCAGAAGCAAGACGTTTGGGTTTATCTAGCCAAATAGCAGCAATCTCAAACGTTCAATCTTCTTATAGAGAAAGACTCGATCGGTTACCTCAGTTAGAACAATTGCAGCGAGCGTTAGAACGAAAAATTCAAACAGCTCAATCTACCTATTTATTACTACAGCAAAAATTACAAGAAATTCGGATTGCGGAAAATCAGAATATAGGTAATGCTCGCGTCATTTCAGCAGCCATACCACCAGAAGAAGCGGTTGCTCCCCGCAAAATGTTATATCTGGTGACAGGAATTATGCTGGGTGGAATATTAGCGGCTGCTACTGGTTTAATATTAGAAAAACTAGATAAATCGCTCAGAAGCGTTGAGGAAGCTAGAAAAATATTTGGCTATACCTTACTGGGAATAATTCCAGCCTTGAAAAAATCTGAGAACATTTTCTTGCGCGATCGCTCCCTAGAAAGAGCTACACCAGAAATTTTAGTGCAAGAGTCACCGCGATCGCCTTTCAGCCAAGCATATCGAATGCTGCAAGCTAATTTGAAATTTCTGAATTCTGATAAACAGCTCAAAGCAATTGTCGTTACGAGTTCCGTTCCTAAAGAAGGAAAATCAACAGTTGCGGCAAATTTAGCTGTCACTATCGCTCAAATGGGGCGTAAGGTATTGTTAGTTGATGCAGATATGTATCGTCCCTTGCAGCATGAAATCTGGGAATTACCAAATCACTTGGGTTTGAGTAATATCATTGTGGGTCAGACCGAACCAAAAACAGCGATCAAAAAGATTACGGCTAATCTTCACATCCTAACTTCTGGAGTGATTCCACCGAATCCAATGGCATTACTGGATTCTCAAAGGATGGCATCTCTAGTTACTGTTTTTTCAGCCAATTACGACTACACAATTATTGATACTCCTGCTTTAAATGCGGCTGCTGATGCAGCAATTTTGGGTAAAATGACCGATGGAGTTTTATTAGTTGTTCGACCTGGTGTGGTAGATACTGCTGCTGCTATCCGTGCTAAAGAATTTCTAGAAAAGTCAGGGCAACATGTTCTCGGTCAGGTAGTGAATGGATTTAATCCCGATAGCGAACAATACTACTATTATCGTTCTAGCCAGTCGGAAGAAGATGATAATGTAGCATTAGCGGAAAGTCATTCTCCTCTGAGCATTAGCAAAAAGAGATGAGGTTTTTCTGGTTCGATTGAATTGGTAACCACTCAGTTCATTTTGATCCCAACAGAGCAAATTTTAGCGATCGCCCCTACGACTCGCTCTAAATCCTCGTTGGTTAAATTAGAGCCAGAAGGAAGGCACAGACCGCAAGCAAACAGCTCTTCCGCTACCTCACCTCCAACTGTCTCGTATTGGGCAAAAGCAGGTTGGAGGTGAAGTGGTTTCCAAACTGGGCGAGTCTCAATGTGCTGCTGAGCGAGGATTTTACGGACTTGTTCTCTATCTGCACCGAAAATATGAGGATTGATTGTCATGCAGCTCAACCAGCGCGTGGCGCGACCGTAACTCGCTTCTGGCATAAATGATATTCCTGGCAATTCGCCCAAAGCTTGCCGATAAACTTCAAAGTTACGCCTTCTAGCTTGTACCCGTTGCTCCAGGACTTGCAATTGACCTCGACCAATTCCCGCCAATACATTGCTCAGCCGATAGTTGTAACCGATTTCTGAGTGTTGGTAGTGGGGCGCTGGATCGCGTGCTTGAGTGGAGAGAAATCTGGCTTTGATGACAATTTCTGGCTCGTTGGAAACCAACATTCCACCTCCAGATGTCGTAATGATTTTATTACCGTTAAAAGAAAAAATGCCAATTTTACCGAAACTTCCGGGCGATCGCCCCTTGTAAGTTGCTCCTAGAGATTCAGCTGCATCTTCAATCAACGCTACTTCGTAGCGGTTGCAGGCTGCTAAAATCGGGTCAATGTCAGCACTTTGACCGTATAGGTGAACGACAACTACGGCTTTAGGTAATTTACCTAACCGCGCCCGTTTGTCCAAGGCTGCTTGTAACAATTCGGGGTTCATATTCCACGAAGTGCGATCGCTGTCAATGAAGACAGGTTTTGCACCTAAATAGACGATGGGGTTGGCTGAAGCCGCAAAAGTGAGTGTCGAGCAAAATACCTCGTCTCCAGACTCGACTCCAACTAACTGCAAGGCTAAGTGTAAAGCCGCCGTGCCAGATACTACAGCAGCAGCATGATTGACACCAATTACATGACAAAATTCTTGTTCAAAAGCTTCTAAATGGGGACCGACGGGGGCAATCCAATTTGTATCAAAGGCTTCTTTGACATACTCAATCTCTTCCCCGTTCATATGAGGAATAGAAAGCAGGATCGGTTTAATCATTTAATAAAATACATACAAATGATATAAATTTTTCTACTCTATCAGCGTCTAAATAATAAGAATGAGCCTACTTTATCTCGATCGTACTTCTATTTATTCATACCAAAAATCATGGTTTCTTTTTACAGGCTACTTATACAGTTATTAAAAAATAGTATAACCTAAAGTTTATTTTATAGTAATAGACTTGTGGGAGAATGAAAAATTACTGACTAATTGTTCCATAGCTATTGTTCGACAAAATTAGTATGAACTTGTCCATATACCAATTTTTTACTTGGTTTGTTTCCGATTTATCATCGATTTATGCAAAAAATTATACATTTGAATTCACGAAAGTAAAGTAATTAGAAAACCAGTAGCGATCTATCCTTACTGGCTAACCTTACTAGCTAACAGTATTGACTCTTCTCAATGTCAGTTTGACCTTTTGAATCTAAGCGATAAGCTGGAAAAAAGCTCGATTGTAGTAAGTTAGAGACAGGAACGTTTAAAAACTTAGCCCTTAATTCAACCAAGTAGCGGTATTTTTCCTCATTTAGAATCAAACGCTGCGTTAAAAAAGTATGTCTTGCCTTAGCAAAGCCTGCTTTAAAATTATAAACACTATCTTTAGAACCACCCACGCCTCCACCTAAGTGTAAAAATTGGTTATTCCTTGCTTTAGCCCAACAACGAGCGTAATCTGTCTCTAAACTACTAGGAGACAGCATGACGAACTTATCTTTTGTACCGCCTAAAGTACTTTGTACGATCTGACAGCACTCAGTATATAAACCTGCGCAAGCTACTTCATTTTCAAATTCAACTATGCATAAATGCAGGCAGTCTCTCAAAGCGTCATGCATTTCTAAAAAGTAACTCGTATTAAATGAGTAGTAACTCTCTGACGCACTCACACGTCTCATTGTCTCTTGATAAATTTCTGTAAACTCATCTACATACTCCAAAAACGGTACTATTTTGGGAACAAAACCCAGTCTCTTACACTTATTAATTGTACTGCGATGCCCTTTTCTCGTGTGAGTCCACATTTCAGCCTCAGAAATTGTGAGATCGATAGAAACTGTCTCACCATTCTCTGTAAAACTGTGGGATAAAAAGAGCGTTTGAAAATCATGATTCAGGATAGGATGGAGCCGAAAAAAAGCCGAACAAACTTTCTTTGCCGCTAAAACTTGAATGAATTCATCCATAGCTCGATCTGGAAAACCAGAAGTGCTACGAGCTGCATCATTTAATAATATGCCTGGATAACCATAGGGGGAAATAACGTCAAAACCTTCCTCTATAAATGTGCCTACCGCAACAATATCGTCGCACTTACGTAGTAAATAGGGCACGAAAAAGATTCGCTCGCCGTCCTCAATTATCACAGCTTCAGGAATTGTTTGGTTTCTTTGAGATTCTAAAATGATGTACTCAGGTAAATGATAGATATCATGCGCTACTCTTTGCAGAGTTTCTTTCCACAATGAATTGGACGGCGAAATAATTGTAGTTTTCATTCTTTCTATGAATTGTCTGCTCTATTGATTCAGCGATCGGCTTATTCTGCCGACCAGATAGTAGGAAAAACATCTGGGTCGCTATAGTCTGGGTAGCCGTTGGGCAGTCTTCGACAGACTGAGTCAAGGAAGTGATGAATTTGTATTCCGTTGTTCCAAAAAGGTTGATAGCAGTTATCACCGTCCTGTAAATATAAAGCAAATGCTAAGCGTCTTAAGTTACTGTGATTGGAATAGCTACCATGAATTATTCGACAGTGATGAAAACTAATTTGACCTTTTTGAATAATTATCGGAACTTCAATAATGTCTTGTCCCGATTGCACAAATTTTTGCTCTATTTCTTTTAGATCTTGGTGATTGAAGCAGCGTAAGTGGTCGGTATTAGACCATTTATGGCTACCATCAATCACAACTAGAGGCGCTCGATCCGGCTCAACTTCATGAAACGGAATCCAAGCTGAAAGCATTTTATTAGAAGTACAGTTAGAAGAATAAGAATAATCGGTGTGCCAACCAACTACTCCTTCAGAATCACGAGTAGCTGGTGCTTTGTAAACTAAAGTATCTTCAAATAAGCGAATTTGTTTGGTTCTAGCCAGCCGAGCCGCAATCGCACCAATAATTGGGTGCAACATGAGCTGACGCAGTTCTTTCTTGCGACAAGAAACGTGCTGATTGTTGCGTACAGCGTCGCTATCTCCTGGTTTCCAATCGCTATAACCAGTAGTAGCATAAGGAAGCGAGCCATCTCGCTCTCCACGATAGAATTGTTCGCTACCTAAAATTGCTGCATCAATGGCTTCATCGGCAAGAACTTTTTTTGAGATATACCAGCCGTGTTCTTCGTAAAAAGCAATATCGTCTTCTGTAGGCAAGAGTGCTATCTGCTCTGGCGTTAGTAGCGATCGATCTGTTTTCATCTTTAAGATTTTCTCCAAAATTACGTTTAGTAATTTATTTATGAATGTGCTCGATTGCTTCCGAGCTGAGGTTCTCAAAATCGCTATTAAAATTCAATAATATCTCCCCTATCCGAGCAATATCTCTTGCAGTATAACGCTGATCGGTCGGAATAGTTAATATCTTATTTGATAGCTCAATTGCTAATATATCTTGAGATGATATTTCCAATTCAGATTGTTGCCAGTGGATGGCTGGAAAAATATTATGACTAATTAGATACATCCGTAAACTATCTCGAATTTCATAGTTTTTACAAACTAAAATAAAATTAAAAGGAACAAATCCAGACACCCAAGAGGTAAATAAAGGAAACCAATTTGAAGACTCACTTGGAGCGGTCTCATTTAATATTTGCCTAACATTTGCTTCTCGCTGCTGCCTAAACCGAACAATGTTCAAGCAACTCAGAATATTAGCTGTAAATTCACTTGCAGCACAGTTTTCTTCTTCATCTAGCTCAACTTGACTCTCTAAATCTAGGCAGCGATAGATCTTTTTAGAAATATTTGTTCCATCTAAGTAAGCTCTTTTTAGTAACATTGCTGTCAGCCTCTTATAAGCACCAACTGAATTCGCTCTAACTGGTTTTGGTAATTTTAGCTTTTGGGGAGACCAGATAATTGCACCATCGGGAATAGGCAAAGTTTTTCGTAAAGATGCCATAGCGTATTGTGCCGTACTCTGTCGCGCCCAGAGAGAAAATGGATCGTGGCTGTGATCCTCTATTAAAATAATATCTTGATGCTGAGCTGACCAATCCTGCCAAACTTGCCCGTCCCTAACGCCAAAAAAATTAACTGCTAAGACGAAATCGCCTGGTAATGGGTTAAGAGTGCTAAAGTCAGGACTATTGTAAGTTGGCAAGTCTCTATACCAATAAAGCTCGAAAACTAGATTGAGCTTGACTGCAACTTTCATGCAAAAAAAACAAGGTAAATGCAGCCGCAAACGTCTAGTTGGCTCTTGCGGCAAGAACTGAGCAAAAGCTAATAAAATTGCAGTACCAGTAGAAAATAGTTCGGCAGGTTGAGGGATTAGGTTTGGGGATGGCGATTGAGTTAGCATTTCTTGCGACCAATCAAATTCAGAACCTACTTCCCATCTGTTTGACATATTTATCAATCCGAACAAATTTAACTGAATTGCTTAACTTCTACTCCGTTTGACTACCTTGAAATTCCTCTCCTGTAGCGTAGCCTACCTGGCTAATATCTTCTTGCCGTAGCACTTTCCAAACCGTGAGGAAAAGAATTTTTAGATCGAGCCACAAACTCCAATTATCGACATACCAGACATCCAATCTAAATTTTTCTTCCCAATCACCATCCAAGGCACGACGACCGTTAACCTGCGCCCAACCCGTAATTCCTGGTTTGACTTCATGGCGACGGGCTTGTTTTTTGGTGTAGCGGTCTAAATACTGTACGAGTAGGGGGCGAGGTCCAATGAAACTCATGTCGCCTTTGAGAACGTTCCACAGTTGGGGCAGTTCGTCAAGGCTAGTTTGCCGCAGAAATTGACCGAAAGTCGTCAGGCGCTGTTCGTCAGGAAGTAAATTTCCTTGTGTGTCTTGCTCGTCGGTCATGGTACGAAACTTGTAAAAGTTGAAAATATTACCGTCTTTACCTGGACGGGGTTGAGTGAAAATAACTGGAGAACCCATGCGAAAGTGAATGGCGATCGCAACACAAATAACTATAGGAGACAAGACGATCAGCGCGATCGCGGCAACAAAGCGATCGAGCAACAATTTAACTAATCGGCTTAACTGCTTGAGCCTGCGCATAAATAACAGCAGATTTACTTGAGTAGACGAAATAAATAATTAGGTATGATTTCTTCTGTCCGAACTGTAACAGAGTTTTTCTTATATTACAGTTTTTTAAGTAAAAAATAGTACTCTGTTACCTGATGGATTGTGCTATCGCCGTAAATGACGGGACTCAGTATGAACGCGATTTTGGTTACTGGAGCCACTGGCTTTGTTGCTAGCCATTTGCTACCCAGACTGCTGCAAGAGAAATTGCAGATTGTGGCAGCTGTACGAAACGATTCTGCACGACTGCCAGCCAACGTTACAGCCGTAAAAGTTGGTAATATTGACGGCAAGACTGATTGGCATTCGGCTTTAAAGGGTATAGATATAGTCGTTCACCTAGCAGCACGCGCCCATATTCTTCAAGATAAAGCGTCCGATCCAGAAGCAGAGTTTTTGCGTGTCAATACCGAGGGAACGGTCAATCTAGTCAAGCAATCGATCGCCGCAGGGGTGAAGCGGTTCGTATTCGTAAGTTCGATTGGAGCAATGACCTCAAGTAGCGATCGCCCCCTCACGGAAAGTTCGCCCTGTCAACCAGATACGCCCTACGGTCGCAGCAAACTGCAAGCAGAACAAGCCATAGTACAGCTTGCTAGTCAAAGTGCTATGACTTGGACAATTTTACGTCCGCCTCTAGTTTATGGTGCGGGAAATCCTGGTAATATGGAACGGTTAATTAAACTCGTTCAAACAGGTTTACCACTGCCATTTGGTGCAGTTAAAAATCGTCGCAGTTTAATTTATGTGGGAAATTTAGTAGATGCGATCGCCTCTACCCTGAACCATCCCCAAGCAGCAAATCAAACATTTTTAGTCAGCGATGGAGAGGATCTTTCCACACCAGAATTAATTCAAAAAATTGCCGTCAACTTAAAGCACCCATGTAACATGCTGTCAGTTCCTCCAAGTTGGTTGCAACTGGGAGGAAAATTAGGCGATACCGTACAGAATGTTAGTAAAAAACAATTGCCTCTCAACACATCGACTATCGATCGCCTGCTAGGAAGTTTAGCAATTGATAGCAGTTACATTCAGAAGACTCTGAACTGGCAACCCCCCTTTACAGTTGATGCAGGTTTAGCACAAATGCTGCGATCGCCAACTTGACATACAGCAAATATGCTTTAATGGTTCTTCTTTACAGAATATGACTACCATGCCTTCGATCGTGTTGTCGGTCTTCAGCTTTGGAATTAGTTTCCTGACCGTGAATTTGATTAGACAGCGCTTTCGGCAGAGCTTACTAGATATTCCGAACGAGCGCAGTTCTCACACCCAGCCTACTCCCCGGGGTGGCGGCTTAGGATTTATTATTGCCTTCGCCATTACGAGTGTGATTGCTATGGGAAATAACTATGTTCATCTGTTTGCAGACGTACCATTAAATCTTAATTTAGCGATCGTCTGGTTAATACTAATTCCACTAGCTATTGTCGGAATTATTGACGATCGCAGTAACGTTCCCGCAGGCATTCGTTATTTGGTTCAGTTGGCTGCTGCTGGAGTTGCAGTGACTTATTTTGGTGCTTTTCCTCAGCCTTGGCTATCGCAGTTTGGAGTTGTCGGGAGTATCGTAGCAATTGTTCTCACTGCAATTGGTATGACAGCGATCGTCAACTTCTACAACTTTATGGATGGGTTAGATGGAATCGTAGCTGGAACGAGTGCGATTCAATTAGGTTTTTTTGCCTTTTACCTACATCAACCCCTGTTGTGGTTTCTTGTAGCAGCGCTCGTAGGCTTTCTGTGGTGGAACTGGTCGCCAGCCAAGATCTTTATGGGCGATGCAGGTAGTACTGTTTTAGGTGCTACGGTAGCGATCGCTTTACTCAATGCTGGCGATAGCACACTACAGGCTTGGTCAGCCATAGTTGTGACTTTCCCACTAGTAGGAGATGCAATTTATACGATCGTGCGTCGCCTCTTAAAGCGAGAAAATATTTTTCAAGCACATCGCAGTCATCTATATCAAAGACTACAGCAATCTGGTTGGTCGCATGGACGGGTTGCCGCTACGTATATGGGAATAACGCTCGCGATCGCGTTAGTTGTAGGATTTTATGGCTTAAAGGGTGCGATCGTGGGTGCGATCGGTACGGTAGCGGCGGGATTAGGCGGCGAAATTTATATGCGATCGCGCCCGATCAAGCAGGGGTCTTAACTTCGACAATTTTTTGCCCTAATGCTTCAGCATACAGTTGTTCGTACATTTCGATAATTTTTTGCAGCTCGTACTCATTCATCCGTTCTTTACCCCGTTGACCCATAAGCTTGACTTCTTCGGGGCGATCGAGTATGTGAGCCATAGCTTCAGTCAATCCCTTTACATCCCCAACCTTGACCAAAAGACCGCAGCCTTCTGCAAGTAGATCTTGGATACCGCGAATTTTCGTGCCGATCGCCGGAGTTTCCAGACACAGTGACTCCATAATGCTCCTCGGTAGTCCTTCCCGCTCAGAAGCAAGTACTGTGGCTACTGAAGCACGAATCAAAGCAGGAATATCACGACGATAACCCAAAAAGTGTATTTGCTCGGCAATACCCAACTGGAATGCTAGCTGTTGTAATTTTGCCTGTTGCGGTCCGGTTCCAGCCAATGCCAAGTGTACGTCAGACCGTCTTAGCTGTGCCAATGCTTGCAAAATGTCTTGATGTCGCTTACCAGGGTTTAGTTCAGCAATTGATAGAAAAAGTGGTGCATTCGGTGCTAATCCTAACTCCTGGCGTACCATTTGGATTTCAGAATCGCTAACAAATTTGGAACTGTAGCGATCGCAATCTACTCCAATTCCTGGAGTATAGCGGAGTCGCTCGTCAGGAACAATCTGATATCGTTTGGCGGCTGCTTCATCCTCTCGGTTGATAACTATTAAGTAATCTGTCCAGGCTCCAGCCAGCTTCTCTAGGGACAGAAAAGCGGCATTTTTTAACAGCTTCCCACCGCGATAAAAGTGAAAACCATGAGCAGTGTAAATCACCTTCGGCTGACCCCGCTTTCTTAAATTCTTGAGAGCATATCGAGTCACAAAAGCCGCTACTGGAGTATGCACGTGAACTAGATCGTATCCTTCTTGCTCTACCACTTGTCGAATTTGTTGTGGAGCAACCATGAGATTTTGAAGTTGAAGAGGGTTGCGCGACCATTCTACTTCCCAGACGCGATCGAAAGCTTCCAAGCAATTCGTATTAGTTGAGATGCCTTGTGCCATTGCATCCACTCGCCAGCCTTTAGTGCGGAAATAGTGAACATAAGGGAAGAGAAAGGCATCAATCGTAGCTGGTACAGTGGTAACAATTAATAGTTTATTCATACTGAAATTATCTAAAATCTGTTAGTAACTTGAATAGGTTTTGGTTGAGAAAAATCTTTAATATAGACTTTAAGATTGAATTGAGCTACTAAAAATTTGACTGTAATAACTCTTGTAAACCCGTGCGAATACTCGTTTGGGGAGTCCACCCCAAATTTTGCAACGCCGTGTTGTCGGCAAGGCTGTGGCGAATATCTCCAGGGCGAACCTCTTGATGGATTGGTGTCAAGTGTTGTCCGCTCAAATCGTTAATTGCTTGGACAATTTCCAATAAGTTTGTTGCTATCCCTCGTCCTACGTTAAAAGTTCTTCCTGCTGCTTTTGGGTGTTGCATCACTAGCAAGTTGGCACGAACCACATCAGACACATGAACGAAATCTCGGCTTTGAAGTCCATCTCCGTATATTGTTGGAGCATTGCCTTGAAGCATTCTATTACAGAATATAGAGATTGCTCCTGAGTATGGGCTGGATGGGTCTTGACGAGAACCAAAAACATTAAAGTAACGCAAACTGACAAACTCTAGACCAAAATTTCGAGCATAAACATGTCCCATGACTTCTGATGCCAGTTTATCTGCACCATAAGGAGTAATAGGACAAGCTTGCATTGACTCATGTTTTGGTAAAGTTGGTTCGTCACCGTATACCGCAGCACTTCCTGCAAAAATTGCACGATGCACGCCATGTTTGCGAGCTGCTTCTAAAACATTGAGGGTTCCACCATAGTTAACTTTCCCTGTTCCTACTGGATCTTCAACGCTTTTAGGAACGCTCACAACAGCTGCTTCGTGAAATACATACTCACATCCTTCCACAGCTGCATCAACCGCTGAAAAGTCCGTGACATCACCTATGCAAACCTCAACATTGTTTGAGTCAATAGAACTGAGGTTTTCGCGTTTACCAGTTGAAAAATTATCAAGAATCCGAACTTTATAACCTTCTTTAACCAGAGCTTCCACAATGTGGGAGCCTATGAAGCCACAGCCACCAGTCACTAGGATAGTTGTCTTTTCTCTACTCATGCTTATGTCAATTTTAGCAAGATGAATTTCACGGCATACCTGAATTTTTCTTCAACTTTTTACATTCATGCAGCAGTTTTATTTAACCTGGCACTCTGCAAAGACTTGCTGCCATTGAACTAATTCTGATTCGTCTAGTGTTTCTCCAATCCGGTGACGCAGTATCTGAAAATTTAAACTTGTAGTAATAGCAAATGTATCAACTAAAGCTTTAAAACCTTGTTCTACTACTCCAAAAGCGAATAAATATTTTTGCTCGGTAAAAGCTTTTTCAAGTAAAGCAGTTGAGATATTATACCTAGCAGTTAAAATTTTTTTTAATGATAAAGATTCGATACGATATCCTAGTAAGATATTGGGAAGGCAGGCAAAACAACTAATATTATAAGTGCGGAGTAAAAGATCGTAATCTTCCATTCTAATAGCCCGTGTTCTGTACTGGTTTTTACGAAACCATTCAGTTCTACCCATCCATGTTGGATGCGCAAGAGAAAAGCCAGCCCAGGGACGAGAACAGATTTCGACATGAGAAACTTTTGAAACCGACTTTCCTCTAGGATTACCTTCGCCGTCAAATACGAGAATTTGAGTTCCTAAAACATCAACTTTTGGATGCTTTTCTAAGTATTCTACTTGTAATTGCAGGCGCTCGCGATATGAAATATCATCTCCATCCATTCGAGCAAAATACTTGCCTTTACTTAAGCTAATTGCCTGGTTCAGACGACGAGGAAGCTTTAGGTTTAACCCATCTGAAATGACTTTAATTCGCGGATCGCTAAAGCTGTTTGCCACTTCTAAAGTTTTATCTTTAGAACCATCATCGATCAGAATGAGTTCCCAATTCTGGTAGGTTTGATTCACTATCGAATTCACTGCTGATGTCAGTACTTGTTCGCAGTTGAATACAGGCATTCCAATACTTACAAGTGGTTTCATTTGCCGTTACAAATTAAATTTCAACAAAAACTAGAACAAAGCCACAAATTAAATATACATTAATTATTGTATTACGTTTTACTGTCAAATATAACTGGGAATATAAACACAAATGAATTGAAAGCTTGTGAAAAAATCTTGTCTAAAAAGTTATTCAAGTTTGCGTAATGACATATTGCGCTCGTGCTGATTCTCGGATAGATGTATATGCTGTTGTACAAATAAGTAATGAAATCCAAAACTAATTATAGCCATAGTTCCAAACGTGACTAACAACGATACCAAGTCATAACCACAAAGCCAAATAGCTGCAAGCCTGGTTGAAACTACAAGTGAAGGTATACGACCTGAAAGCTTGTCTAACATACCCATGCACATTCCATACACGATCAATCCTGGTACTAACAGCCATAAACCCGTATTTAATAAGATTTCTTCTATTGCACCAACACCAAATCCCCATGTAGTATCCTCAACGGGTGTCCTAGCTAGTTCGCTTGTAAAATACTGTGCTGTAGACCAACCTTTAAACGGTACTATTGAACGAGGTACATAATAAAGCAAAGCGTATACATAGCCAGCTAGAGGATATGGCATGATACTTGTTCCTACTGGTTCTGCCATTTCTAGCGCTGTCTTCAAAATAGGACTTCTAGAGAAATCACCATTAATAGTTTCTCCAACTAAATCTAGTATCGAAGCATCAACATGAGAATACTGCCACTTAAAAATCGGTAAGAGAGCAGAAGCAGCTACTACTGCTACACATACAAAGACTGTAATTCGAGTAAGATTTATCTTTGTACGAAATAGTGTTAGAACCAGCAAAGGAACTAATATAGTATTCCTCTGACCTACTGCAAAAGTGGAAAAAATACTAGTTATAGCTAATCCTAATGAATATAACGATCCAAATTGTGTCTTAGCGTTAGTTAATCTCACATAAAAACCTAAGAAACATGTGGGAAAGTATAACAGGATAATAAAAGGACCTAATGCCTCTCCGATTTGCTGCCTGCTAAACCAAATAGATGGGTTTTGAGCAAATTGACGATATCCAAAAATAGCTAAAGCGATTGAGATCGAGGTTGTGATAAAGTAAAAAAGATTCTGTCTTTCTTTATTCAGGCTTGCATTTGGTTCTTGTATACCGAAATTGGTATATTTATTTGTTAAGGTAGCACCAAGCTCGAACAACCAGGGAGTAAACAATATTAAAGCAAATGCTTGTAATATTATTTTTTCATCTGCATTAAATAAAGGCAGAAAAAAATTGCTTTCATAGGGAAAATTTAATGCTTCTAACCCTAACCCGAGATCGTAGTAGAGAATAACTGAAATTGTAGCAAAATGAATTGTGGATGGCATCTCTTCATGACGCAGCCTCAAGTAAAAAGGACGTGCCGCAAATAGATGCGATATAAATATAGTTATAAAAACTAGCAATTTCATTGTTAAATTTCAAGTCGATCGAGAGCTTCTGTTGAAAAATTGCTTCTTAAGGAAAACCCAAAATATTTTTCAGTCACTGGGTGCAATTCTCATATAGATGAGCTAGTTGTTTGATGGAACTAAATATAGAAAAGTTATTAGCCCATTTTCGAGCATCAGCGGAGAGTTGTTTTCTCAGTTCCTGGTTTTCCAGTATTGATAAGATATTTTTACAAGCAAGTTCATCATTATTAGGAGGAAACATAAAAGGGTGATGGCTAGGCGAACATGCTTCACGAATTGTTGGTAAGTCGGTAGCAACAACAGGTAACCCAGCAGCAGCAGCTTCTATAGCAACAACTCCAAATCCTTCTTCAAGTGACGGCAGAAAGAACAAATCGGCAGTCTTCAAAAGTTCGGAAATATCTTCAACTCCCACCATCATTGCCATATCATTTCGTTCAGCTACTTTTTCCTTGAGTGTATTCAAAAGTTCGCCATGAGAACCCACCATAACAAAATATACGTTAACTCCATTCTTGCTCATTCGATCTGCAATTCTCAAAATTTGAGCATGATTTTTATGAGCAGTAAAACGAGCTACATATATAACTATAGGCTGATCGACTGGGAGATTAAATTTTTGGCGTACAGCTCTTTTGTCTACTTCTCGATCGAATTGGCTCAGCTCGATACCGTTGTACAAAATTTCATTATGCTTACCCGAACAGTTACAAATAGCTTGAAAAGCCTTTAAACTACTTTTTGATGGAGCAATAATGTGAGTTGCATACTTTGATAACAATCTTGTCATAATCTTTTGATAAATTGCACGTAGAAAACGCTTTTCGTGGAGGTCTGTTAGAGGATGCATGTGTGCTATTCTGGTGCAGACTTTTTCCTGATGTGCTAGATACAGTACCAGACCACTAAAAAGATATAGTTGAGCGTGAACTACGTCGTACGGACCATAATCGCGTAAAATCTGCTTGAAATTTCGAGCGTACAACCACGGTTGATTTGAATGCAGGCAGGGAATGATTCGACTACCTAAGGCGCGAATTTCGTTGTCGTAAGCGCACGGCTGAGTTGTGTGAACTAAAAAGTCTATTTGAAAGCGATCGCGATCGATGTGGCGTAGAACGTTGATTAACCATGTTTCAATACCACCGCGATTCATACCTCCAACAACTTGTAGAATGCGAAGCGGACGTTGATTGGATAATGTCATATTTAATTTCTCAAATTACGTTGGTATATTTTAGTTTTCAATTACATTCTTTTTTCAGAGCGTACAGTGCGTGGATATTCACACCTAAACTAGCCACTACTTGAACAATTGCTGCAACAAGTAAGGCAAATGCTGCTCCCAGCAGTCCAAATTTAGGAATTAACCACAAACAGGCTATAGCTGAGATAGTTGTCACGAAAACAAACAAAGGCATCTGAACGCGAAAATATCTGGCAGATGTCATGCCATAGCCAAAAAAAGAAGCTATAAAACTTACACCTGCCGCTACCATTAACCACACAAATAAATCTGCCCGCTCAGCATATTCAGGTTGGTAAAGAACTGCTAGCAGATGTCTTCCAGCCACAAAAGCTACTAAGACACAAACACCGCCTAAAGCAGCGCCAATTCCAGCTAAAGTACACAAAAGGTTGCGAAAAGCAGTGCGATTTCCTGCTGCATAATATTTTGCCAATCGCGGACAAGCAGACTCTCCTAGTGCACTCACTACTATGTTTCCTGCCATCATTAAGTATGCTATGGCAGCGAAAATGCCCAGCTCTCTTTCTCCTAAGTAATTTTCAATAAAATAGCGGGGAATGTTAGTGTTGAGCGAAATCAACATCATAACAAAACCTAGAGGAAGAGACAGCCATACTAATTGCTTTAATGTTTTCAAATCCCAGCGTGGCTGAAGCTGCACTTTTGCCCCGCTCAAGTCTCTACCTTTTGCGTCTTGTTGACTCGATTGGATACCATTTAACAGTGATGCACTACTACGAATATCGTATCCTAATAGTACTATAGCCCAAGCAACAGCTAAGCCTACTGTTCCCCATAAAGCACTTTTTGTGAAATAAACTCCAAAAGATAAGAATAAGAGTGATAAAGGACCTTTAACTAGCATTGAAATGGCAATGCGATCCATTCGTTCGTGTTGCTGAATCAAGCCGTAAAATACATCGCTGATAGCTTCACACGCTTTAGCTAAACCAACTACTAAAATTACCAACGATGTTTCAAAACGATACCCAAGATATAAAAGTGATTCCTATAATAATTAACAGCGCCAGTCCGGTTGCAAGTAATCTTAATCCGAGGTAATCTCCAAAATAATATTGTTGTTTAGCATCTGTTGCCTGAATTGTTCGCAATTGCAAGTTTGTAAACATAATAACAGGCGCAGTTAGAGCAAATCCTAAAGTGAATTGCCCTAATATCTCTGGACTGCCTAGTTTTGCAAGCATGACTAGCATTCCCCATTGGCAAGCTGCATAAACAACGTTGCCAACAAACGTCCAAGAGAAGTTTTGACGCAACGTTGGTATCTTTGGCTGTTGAGCTGCCATAGCAAATGGATTTGTGTAAACTTATATATACTTATGCCTTTAGCACTATACCACCATCCATCTCACTATTTACATTGCTTTTTAAAAACAATGAAACTTAAACTAGGATCTATTTCAATCAATAAATCGACAGAACTCGATTTGATGCGATATTCCATCGATATCCAATCGATAAACTGATAATAAAACCCTTTTCAGGGATCGCGGTTAACGTAGTTTAAACACTTGAGTCCCAGAATATGTTTCTCCTGCTACGTTCGGACTGATGTTAACGCTTCTCAACAGCGAGTTATATCCTGTAGAAGGCTCCCAAACATTTTGATTGGCGAATCTGATCGAGTACTCTGGACGAGAATACAACTTAGGAGCAGGGTCAGGTAAATTTAACAACACCTGATATTCTCCTGAATTTATGTTTGCTGGAATCCCACATACTATATCTATTGTTTTGGTTTCACCAGGCATCCACCGACGTACAGACTCTGCTACGGGAATATAGTATTGTTGTCCTGTTTCCCGATGCCTCAAAATTACTTCTAGACTACGAGGATTATAGGGGCTAGCCCAGCCATCATTGGTAATTCTAAAACTCATTGAAAACGTACCAGCAGGTTTGACTTTGTCCACAATAGCTGAATCTATTAAGCGAAAGCGATAGCCTAAGCGCTGTTGAATTTCGTTCATGCAGCCTTGCTCTCTCCAGCCCTGATAGACTGGTACTGAATAATTTCCATTAGCATTTACTGTCATTCCACTCCAGTGCATTCTGGCAAAGTCAGTTAGCGCTCCTGGACAATCATCCCATTCCGGCGGGTCGCTGGGTCCAGCAGGTTCTCCACCGTGTACTACATATTTAGTATCAAGGTTTAGCCATGCTTTTTCTTGCTCCATTACCTCTAGATTACCGCTATACGTTCCCCAATCACTTTTCGTAGAGCGAAAAGCATCATTATGGTGTCCCGTTCTCGCTCTATTAGAGCCATTGAAAGCTTCTTCAGACGTAAGAGGAAGATCGTTATCAAATATCTGCTTTTTATATCCCAAAGTCCGTACAACCATCATGCGATTTTTTGGTAGGACAGACAATATCTTTAGCGCTACTTTTTTAGCATCATTAGTAATTTTTCCTGTAGTATGATCGGTAAAGTTATGAGTTGAATGATGCCATTCTCCCCAGTAACCAATAAACCCTGCTTCCATGTAAGCAATCACATCAGAGTTTGCTCTTAAAATTGGCTTCAACTGATCGAGATGAGAAAGCATTAGACTCGATGGAGCATCAGGACCACCTCCTAACCAATTGTAGGTAAACCGTACAATCATTTTTATCCCAGCCTTTCTAACTGTTTTTAAATCATTTGATATCATGTCAAGATAAGGCTGCGAAATTGGTTTATCTCGAAAATCTGATAATAAATAGTATCGTCGAATTGTAGATAATTTTTCGCGCCTAACTTGTTGTAGCTCAGAAAGCTGTAGTGGAGGAGCTGGATTATTATCGAGCGGTTCCATCGATTTGTAGAACCCTCTTTCTGGGTTGGAAAAGTTTTCTGAACTACCTTCATAAGTGGTAGTAACTCTAGAAACTGGAGCCGCAGTACAGGAACCTGCGATCGCCATAGTTGCTAGTAGAGCCGTAGACAGTTTCAAGTTTTTTACTACGTGCTGAATTCTCATAACATACCTCTGGAAAGTCATATTTTTTCTGACAGTTACTTATCTAACTTGTTGTTATCAAAATAACCGTAGTAAAGGCTGTACAAAGTCATTAATAGGGGTACTCTGTACGCTTCAAGTTTTATTTACATAGATCGATTACAAATTAAACTTAACTTTATATTGGATCGGTAACCAATAGAAATTACACTGATTTATTAGATAGCGAAATTATACGGAAAGAGCAAATTTATTAAATTATCTATATACCAAAGCCAGAATCTACCTAGAATGACTAACTTGCATTCTTTACTAGCACCTAAATTTGCTGAAAATTAGCAATTTATTGGTTTTTGTTAGGAAATACTAGTAAGTTTGAAGGTTTGGTATGCCATTCACATCAAATTGAAATAATAGAGGAAACTACATATTTTTCTATGTGAGGCTGTTTGACGGCTCAACCTACGTCCGGCTGCGGTCGGTAGAAACCCGTAATCTTCGGTATTGCAAACGCTGGTTACGGATAATCGAGCGATCGCCAGTCATGATGGTGGCTACTTATGTTAATATGAAGAGTTATAAGCGTATATAAGCCTCTAAACCGTAGCTATCGTAAACATAAATGTGGAGAACTGCGGAAATCAGAGGAAGAAAAAAATGTTTATTGTTAGTTGTGCTGCTGCTTGTATTGCCCATACTGCGTTAGCTAGTCGTGAAACCGCAAAAAAGGTAACGCATGTCAAAAAATGCACTTGGCAGCAAAATAGCGAGAGCTTGAAGGAAAAGCGCGATCGCACTCACAAACCCTAAGATCGAGCTAGGTTTCTTATTGTCCAAACTCTAACCTGGCTTGTTCGACAATCTCTGCTGTAACAATATCTTGACCCCGCGATCGCGTCAACTGTTCTATGCGCGAGATCGCCTGAGAACGAACAAAAAAGGGAATCTTTTTTAACTTAATTTGGGCTTCATTCGTCCATTGTAGGCGATCGGTTAAGTTTGAATCTGACATGGTCGTCACCATCAACTGAGATTGGAGTGAGCAAGAAGCAATAACTGCGATCGCACCTCGCTAGCGTAGCTTTTTTTGCACCATATAAAAGATTCTGTCATAAAACTCGTGCCATGCGAAAGGCTCCCGCTCTAACGCAGGAGCCTTATCAATTTAGGGTGGAGCTTAACTCCAACCCCAAGTATTGTTTTAGTCTAATTCGCCCATAGCCATTACTGGTTCAGATTCGCGGTTAATACCTTTCTCAAAACCAGCAGCCGCAGCGCGAGCGCGACCGGCGTGCCATAAGTGACCGACTAGGAAGAAAAAGCCTAGTACAAAGTGAGAAGTAGCTAGCCAAGCGCGAGGAGATACATAGTTAAAGGAGTTAATCTCCGTAGCCACACCACCCACAGAGTTTAAAGAACCCAGAGGTGCGTGAGTCATGTACTCAGAAGCGCGACGTGCTTGCCAAGGCTGAATGTCGTTCTTGATCTTTTCTAAGTCAAGACCGTTGGGACCACGTAGTGGCTCCAACCAAGGACCCTTGAAATCCCAGAAACGCATTGTCTCACCACCAAAGATGATTTCCCCTGTAGGAGAGCGCATCAAGTATTTACCCAGACCTGTAGGACCTTGAGCAGAACCGACGTTAGCACCCAAGCGTTGGTCGCGGATCAAGAAAGTCAAAGCTTGAGCTTGAGAAGCTTCTGGACCAGTAGGACCGTAGAATTCGCTGGGATAAACGGTGTTGTTGTACCAAACCATACAGGAGGCGATAAAGCCCATCAGGGATAAAGCACCCAAACTGTAGGATAGGTATGCTTCACCAGACCAGATGAAAGCACGACGCGCCCAAGCAAAAGGCTTGGTGACAATGTGCCAAATCCCGCCAGCGATACAAGTCAAACCAACCCAGATGTGACCGCCGACAACATCTTCTAAGTTGTTGACGCTGACAATCCAGCCTTCGCCGCCAAAAGGAGACTTCAGTAAATAACCAAAGATAACTGCGGGGTTGAGGGTGGGGTTAGAGATGACGCGAACGTCTCCACCACCAGGAGCCCAGGTGTCGTACAAACCGCCAAAGAACATGGCTTTCAGTACCAGCAACAAGGCTCCACATCCCAAAATAATCAGGTGGAAACCAATGATGCTGGTCATTTTGTTCTTATCTTTCCAGTCGTAACCAAAGAAAGAGGAGTACTCTTCTAAAGTTTCTGGACCGCGAATCGCGTGGTAAATTCCACCAAATCCCAACACGGCGGAAGAGATCAGGTGTAATACGCCAACGACGAAGTAAGGGAAAGTATCGATGACTTCTCCACCAGGACCTACACCCCAACCGAGAGATGCCAGGTGAGGCAGCAAGATCAAACCTTGCTCGTACATTGGTTTTTCTGGGATGAAGTGAGCGACTTCAAATAAAGTCATTGCTCCTGCCCAGAAAACAATCAAACCTGAGTGGGCAACGTGAGCGCCCAAAAGTTTACCAGATAAGTTGATCAATCGGGCATTACCAGCCCACCAAGCAAATCCTGAAGATTCTTGGTCGCGACCGCCACCTAAGGTCAAGCCGCGATTAAACGATGAATTATAGGGCGTTTCCACGGGGTAGAACCTCCTCAGGGAACTCGAAGTTTTCGTGGGGTTGGTCTTGAGGAGCCATCCAAGCACGGATGCCCTCGTTGAGCAGAATGTTCTTGGTGTAGAAAGTCTCGAACTCGGGGTCTTCTGCTGCCCGCAGCTCTTGAGAGACGAAGTCATATGCCCGCAGGTTCACTGCCAAGCCGACGACTCCCACTGCACTCATCCACAGTCCAGTTACAGGCACGAACAACATGAAAAAGTGCAACCAGCGCTTGTTGGAAAAGGCAATCCCGAAAATCTGCGACCAGAAACGGTTTGCCGTCACCATCGAATAGGTCTCTTCCGATTGAGTCGGGTTGAAGGCGGGGAAGGTGTTGGAGCTATCGCCGTCTTCAAACAGGGTGTTTTCCACCGTCGCCCCGTGAATCGCGCACAACAGCGCTCCACCTAGTACTCCCGCTACTCCCATCATGTGGAACGGGTTGAGCGTCCAGTTATGGAACCCTTGGAAGAACAGCAAGAAGCGGAAAATTGCCGCGACTCCAAATGAAGGTGCAAAAAACCAGCCGGACTGTCCTAAGGGGTAGAGCAAGAAGACGCTGACAAACACCGCAATTGGTCCAGTGAATGCTAATGCGTTGTATGGTCTGATGCCGACCAAGCGGGCAATTTCTAGCTGCCGCAGGCAGAATCCAATCAGCGCAAATGCTCCGTGTAAGGCGACAAATGCCCACAAGCCCCCGAGCTGACACCAGCGCGTGAAGTCCCAGTTCGCTTCTGGTCCCCACAAGAACAGCAATGAGTGTCCCATGCTATTGGCTGGGGTCGATACGGCTACGGTTAAGAAGTTGGCTCCTTCCAGGTAGCTGCTAGCAATCCCGTGGGTGTACCACGAGGTGACGAATGTGGTTCCGGTCAGCCATCCACCTAGTGCTAGGTAGGCGCAGGGGAATAATAATAGCCCCGACCAGCCGACGAATACAAATCTATCGCGCTTGAGCCAGTCGTCGAGAACGTCAAACCATCCTCTTTGACTCGGTGCGCGTCCTACTGCAATTGTCATTTAAAATCCTCTGGGTTTACTAAAAATTGCAACGCTTTTTGAGGAATTAACTTTTTGTTGACTAGGAGATGGTTTAGATCCAACTCCGCAGGCAAGAAAATCGTTGTAGTAACTAACGCCTTTCTCACTAGAATGCCATGTCAGTGTTGCCGCGAAAAGCAGCAACTTGACAGCACGGCTGATTAATGTTTCTTAATCGATCGCAGTGACCGCACCTCAAGCCCAATCCACAAAAGCGGATTGAGTGTTTAGTGTTAGATTATAGTCTAATCAAATATGAGAATTTTTACAATTTGACACAAGTTTTTGCAGTTCTCTCAGATTGTTCGCAGTTGAACCAGGCAACTTACTGTGTGAATAATAAGAGTGGAAAACCGCCTTCAGTAGTTTAACTGAGCAGGGTAGTGACATGACGGCATCAACAACCACCAATTCCGGCGATTCGGAAGCTAAAGCAAATAAAAATAGTACCTCCAGCTGCTTGAATCAAAAAGTTTTAGGTTCGCGACGATTCAGCAATTACTGGTGGGCTACAGTCGTTTCCATCGGTGGGATAGGCTTTTTCTTGGCTGGACTTTCTAGTTACTTGCAAATTAATTTAATTCCATTTGCCGAGCCGACCCAGCTCGTTTTCATTCCCCAAGGGATAGCGATTGGATTTTATGGAGTGGCAGGTCTGCTGCTAGCGCTGTATCTGTGGGGCATGATTTTGCTGGACGTAGGCGGCGGCTACAATGAGTTTGACAAGGAGAAGGGTGAATTTCACATTTTTCGGTGGGGATTTCCTGGGAAAAACCGCCGCATTGAAATTAAAGCCCCCATACAAGATATTCAAGCTGTGCGTTTAGAGATTAAAGAAGGCTTGAATCCCCGTCGAGAACTTTATCTACGAGTCAAAGGAAGACGAAATATTCCCTTGACGCGAGTAGGTCAACCCTTATCTATTACAAAGCTAGAGAACGATGGGGCAGAATTGGCTCGATTTTTAGCTGTGCCGCTAGAAGGACTGTAATTTCATCAAGTAATTTAATTAAAAATTCAGAATTTGCCTGGGGAAACCGGAGGTACCCTGGTAAAGCGTTCGGAAGGAAGATTTAGCCTTTTGAATTTTTTTACCTATAGCGATCGCAGAGGCAAATGCAGTTAAAAGTTCAGCAGTGGTTGGTTTTAGTTTTCATTATTGGTGGGTTATGTTTGGCAGGATGTACGCCTAACCGAGTGGCGAATTCTGCTTCCCCCGATAATACGGCAGCTGAAACCACACCTGTACCTGCAATTCAAACAAGTAGCGTTCAAATGAAGAATTTACCAACTCTAGAAGGAACGGCGACAGTTGTGATGACGGTGAAGGGGCAACCAATTACTATCGAGGTAGATGGTAAGAATGCCCCTCTAACGGCAGGAAATTTTGTCGATCTAGTACAGCGGGGTGTCTATGATGGACTCGTATTCCATCGAGTCATCGGTCCCCAGAGCAGACCACCAGAACAACCTTTTGTAGTCCAAGGAGGAGACCCGCAAAGCAAAAACCCCAATTTTTCACCTCAGCGTCTAGGAACTGGCGGTTTTATCGATCCAAATACAGGAACAGAACGTCAGATTCCTTTAGAAATTAAGCCCACAGGGGCAACAGATCCGATCTACAGTCGGACGCTGAAAAGTGCGGGAGTCAGAAAACAACCAGTTTTACAGCATCTTAGAGGGGCTGTCGCTATGGCGCGATCGCAACAGCCAGATTCCGCCTCTTCTCAGTTCTATTTCGCCCTTGCCGATTTGAGTTTTCTCGATGGGGATTACGCCGTCTTTGGTAAAGTGACTAGCGGTATGGACGTGGTAGACAAAATTCAACAAGGCGATCGCATTGACTCTGCTAAGGTGACTGAAGGCAGTGACAAGCTGAAAAACGGTGGCAAATAATTAATCTCTGGGCGCACGCCGTGCGCCTACTCTTAACCCTCACCCCAAAGCGTGGAAGTTGTTGTCACAGGTATTAGTCTCATTTCCAGCTTGGGAAAAAGCTTAGAAACTAGCTGGGAAAACTTAATATTCGATCGCAGCGGCATTAGATTGCAGCAACCTTTCCCAGAACTAGAGGCTAGACCTTTAGCACTGGTTGACGAACAACCAACTAATGCGATCGAGTTAACTCGGTTAGCAGTAGCAGCCGCTTTAAAAGATTCAGGCTTAGAATCACCTTTACCAGACTGCGGGGTAGTCATCGGTTCTAGCCGCAGCCAGCAGGCAGTTTGGGAAGAACTGATAAAGTCAAAAGTTGAAAGTCAAAAGTCAAAAGTTGTTTCGACTCCCGACTCCTGTACGGGCAGGTTTCTAAACCCGCCCCTACCGACTCCCGAATTCTTAGAAATCTTACCAAACGCAATCGCCTCAATAGCAGCAAGACAAATTGGGGCAACAGGTGTAGTATTGTCCCCAATGGCAGCATGTGCTACGGGGATTTGGGCGATCGCTCAAGGGAGTTTATTAATCAAAACTGGGCAATGTCACCGGGTAATCGTTGGCGCAGTGGAAGCGCCGATTACCCCCTTAACTTTGGCTGGATTTGGGCAGATGGGCGCGTTGGCAACTACTGGCGCTTATCCATTCGATCGCTATAGAGAAGGATTGGTGTTGGGGGAAGGTGCATCTGTATTAGTACTGGAATCAGCACGAGCAGCCCAGCAGCGTTCGGCAAAAGTTTACGGTCGCGTTCTAGGTTTTAGCTTGACAAACGATGCTTTTCATGCAGCTCAGCCAGAGTCAACGGGGAAAAGCGCGATCGTGGCAATTAAGCAATGCTTGGAGCGCGGTAATCTTACACCACAAGACATTGATTACATTCACGCACACGGTACGGCGACCCAGCTCAACGACAAGCGCGAAGCACAAATAATTCAGTATTTATTTCCTCATGGAGTTCCCGTAAGTTCCACAAAAGGAGCCACGGGGCATACTTTGGGAGCTTCTGGGGCGATTGGTACGGCATTCTGTCTGATGGCATTACGTCATCAAATATTACCGCCATGTACGGGACTGCGATCGCCCCAATTCGATCTCGATCTAATCGTCACGTCGCGAAAAGCAGCACTCAGGCACGTACTCTGTTTGAGTTTTGGCTTTGGCGGACAGAATGCTGTTTTAGTCTTGGGCAAATAGGAGCAAATAGGTTCGCCGCGAACGACATTTTTCTGTCACATTCATATATCACTCTAGAGATAAAAAACTATTACAGCCAAATTATGAAAGCAAAGATTGACGGTTGGATGAAAGGAGTAGGGAGTGCGATCGCCCTATTAGCCATTGCGAGTTGTTCTCTGACACAACAGCCTAACGCCTCTACGACTGCACAAACGACATCGCCCAATTTATCATCGAGCAATCTTAACGTATCTGACAGTGGGAATGTTGCTGTTGCTCAGGGCATTCAAAAAACAACTGTAGCAGAAGGCTTAGACCATCCGTGGAGCCTTGCATGGCTACCAGATGGAGCGATGTTAATCACCGAGCGATCGGGACAATTGCGAATTATGCGGGACGGGAAGCTCGATCCCACACCGATTGCAGGAGTTCCCGAAGTCCTTACGGGCGGACAAGCTGGTTTGATGGAGATCTCAGTTCATCCGCGCTTTGCTGAAAATCGCTTAGTCTATCTAACATATTCCCACGGCACAGAGCAGGCAAACCGCACCCGCCTCGCCCGCGCTACATTTGACGGGAAAAGCTTGAGCAATCTGCAAATTATTTTTGAGGTTTCCCCAACTAAGTCTGGTCTGCAACACTTCGGTTCGCGGATCGTCTGGCTGCCTGACAGTACTATGCTATTGGCGATCGGTGATGGTGGCAACCCACCGATTCAACTCAATGGCGAGTTAATCCGCCAACAAGCGCAAAACCGCCGCAGTCGTCTAGGTAAAATTGTGCGGCTCAACGATGACGGTTCGATCCCACAAGATAACCCCTTTGTGAAATCTACTGATACTGAGCCTGCGATCTGGAGCTACGGACATCGCAACATTCAAGGCTTAACCTTCGATCCAGCAAATAACCGTGTATGGTCAACAGAACACGGTTCGCAGGGTGGTGATGAAGCCAATCTCGTGCAAGCAGGCGGAAATCATGGTTGGCCGATCGTCACGTATAGCCGCGAATATAGCGGAGAAGAAATTACTAAAGAGCGATCGCGCCCTGGTATGGTAGACCCCAAACTGGTATGGACACCATCGATCGCACCTTCGGGTCTAGCATTCTACAGTGGGGGCAAATTTCCGCAATGGCAAGGCGATTTATTCGCAGGTGGACTCGTCTCTCAGGACGTGCGGCACATTGACTTAGATGCTCAGGGTAATGTGGTCAACCAGCAGGCGATCGAGATCGGTCAGCGCGTGCGCGACGTGCGCCAAAGTCCCGACGGATTGCTGTATGTCTTGACGGACGATAACAACGGGCAGTTGATTCGTCTCGAACCTACTGGAGGATAGGCAAGCTAAAAATATAGTGTTTCTCATGTAGGTGTAATACATGCGTAGGGGCGCACAGTTTTGCGCCTCTAAAGATCTATGTACCTCATTCAACTGAGAATAGCTATAGCAACCGAAACACAAAAATCAAAACTGTAGAATTATGAATTCAATCGATCTAGCATTTGCTCCAGCTCTAGAACAAGCACGGCTAATTCGACATAAGGAAGTTTCGCCACGGGAGTTAGTGCAGCTTTATTTAGAACGAATTGAACAATTCAATCCGCAGTTAGGTTGCTATTTTACGGTGATGGCAGAAATGGCGATCGCCCAGGCACAAACTCAGACAGAAATGCTAGCTGGCACTCAAGATCCGGCTGAGTTACCGTCTTTTTTTGGCGTACCGATCGCCATTAAAGATATGAATCCCGTGGCTGATGTCCCTTGTAGTTATGGCAGTCCAGCACTGCGCGATCGCGTCGCGACTTACGATGATGCCGTAGTCGCGCGGATGAAACAAGCTGGATTTATTATCTTGGGTAAAACCGCCACTTCCGAATTGGGTTCTTTTCCCTATACAGAGCCGATGGGATTTCCTCCTGCCCGGAATCCTTGGAATCCAGAGTATACACCAGGGGGTTCTAGTGGGGGATCGGCGGCGGCTGTAGCCGCAGGATTGTGCGCGATCGCCCAAGGTTCGGATGCAGGTGGATCGATTCGCGGTCCCGCCTTCTGTTGTGGTTTAGTAGGCATCAAACCAGCACGGGGACGGGTCTCCTATGCACCATTGGGAGATCAATTAAGTGGTGTCGCCGCAAACGGTCCTATTGCCCGTACTGTCTCCGATGCTGCTGCCTTACTAGATGTGATGTCAGGATATATCACGGGAGATCCGTATTGGTTGCCAGCCCCAAATCCCTCTTTCTTGGCTGCTGCGATGCGATCGCCCGATCGCCTGCGCATTGCTTTCACCAACTCGCTACCCCAAATTGGAACCGCAGATCCAGTCTGTCAACAAGCAGTTTTGGGTACGGTGAGGCTATTGGAAGCAATGGGTCATCAAATAGAAGAAGGCTGTCCTGACTTTACGGGATTAATCGAGCCATTTACTGCTGTGTGGCAAGCAGGCGTAGCTTATGCTGGACTACCAAAAGAAATCTTGCAACCGATGAATCAGTGGTTGCTCGAACAATCGGGTTCTGCCGGAGATTATCTTCGTGCTGTCGCGCAGGTACAAGTCATTGCCAGACAGATTGTGGCATTTTTTGACTCAGTAGACGCGCTAATCTTACCTACATACATGCACCCACCAATTCGAGTCGGCGAGTGGGCAGCATTAAGTCCAGAAGAGACGCTACAAAAAATCATTAATTGGGTTGCTCCCTGTCCGCCTTTTAATGCTAGCGGACTACCCGCGATCGCTATTCCTACTGGTTTTGCGCCTAACGGTTTACCCATCGGCATTCAAATTGTCGGTCGTCCTACAGCCGAAGCTACCATTATTGCGATCGCCGCTCAACTCGAAGTCAATAAATTCTGGAGTCAGCATCGACCAGCTATTGGTAATGAGTAAGTCAAAATTCAAAAGTCAAAATTCAAAAGTCAAAACTGAGGAGTCAGGAGTCAGGAGTCGAGGAAGAAAGCAGAGGAAGCAACTCAAAATTCACGTATTCACGCACTAATTCCGAGTTCCGAATTCCCCCTACACCCTACACCCCACACCCTATTCATCACATACCACGCACTCCTCACTCCTCACTCCTCACTCCTCACTCCTCACTAATGTAATATTTCTGATTCGATCTGGGCATCTTATATTAAAGATGAATCAGAAGCATTTATGACTAGTAGTGAAGATACTCTGCGGGCTTTGCGTGCAGCCTTGCTTGTTTCGCCCGATAATCTACCGCTCCGCCAACATTTGGCAGATATTCTCATGGAATTAGGGCAATTTGAGGAGGCAGAACAAGAGTATCGCCTTGCTCTGTCATTGATGCCTGAAAACCATTTTCTACAATTCAATTTGGCTTCTGCTTTTTATCACCAAGGCAAAAATTCGCAAGCAATGGTGCTGGTCGAACAGTTGCTGAAAAGCGCTGAACCTCCAGCTATTGTGCATCTATTCTACGCTCGTTTGCTGCTGCACGCTGGCGATACTACCAATGCATCCGTACATTTTCATATAGCTGTTGCACTCGATCCAGAAATGAACGATCCTATCTTGGCGGAGCGGCTTGGCAATACCGATGTATCCACTGATAAAATTTCTGTTTCAGAGTACAAATCACCAAAATCTAAATCTTCAGAATACAAACTACCGGAGTACGAATTAGATGTTAGTACTGCGGTTGAAGCACCTTTAGAACAACCATCAATTACTTTTCAAGACGTTGGTGGTATGGATGCCATTAAGGAAGAAATTCGGCTGAAGATTGTTCATCCATTAGCGCATCCAGAAATTTATCAAGCTTACGGTCAACGAATTGGAGGAGGAGTATTAATGTATGGTCCTCCTGGTTGCGGTAAAACTTATTTAGCCAGAGCTACAGCTGGAGAAATTAAAGCGAGATTTTTATCTATAGGTATCAATGATGTCTTGGATATGTGGCTGGGAAGTAGTGAAAAGAACTTACACGAATTGTTCGAGCAAGCACGACGATCTAAGCCTTGCGTGCTTTTTTTCGATGAAGTCGATGCTCTAGCTGCCAAACGCACTGATATGCGATATAGTAGCGGTCGCCAAATTGTCAATCAGTTTCTTGCCGAATTAGATGGTGTAGAAAGTCCTAATGATGGCATTTTGATTTTAGCTGCTACTAACGCTCCCTGGCATTTAGATTCAGCCTTTCGCAGACCAGGACGCTTCGATCGCATTATGTTTGTTCCACCACCCGATCGCCACGCCAGAACACATATTTTGCGTATTCTCTGCCGTCATAAACCAATTGAAGATATTGACTACGATTATTTAAGTAAAAAAACTGTCAACTTTTCTGGAGCAGATTTAAAGGTAGTTGTAGATTTAGCTATAGACAGAAAGCTACAGTTAGCAATTAAGCAAGGGATACCTAAACCTTTAACAACTAGAGATTTCCTAGCCGCAGTCGAATTAATTCATCCTTCCGTTACGGAATGGTTTGCCACTGCTCGGAACTATGCCACTTATGCTAACGAAAATGGCATTTATGATGATATTTTGAATTATTTACAACAAACAAAAGATAAAAACAAGCTATTTTAAGTTTAATCTTTTAAAGATTAGCTAAAATTTGTAGTAGAATGCGTTAATCAACGCGCCCTACCGGATATATGTAACGGCAATAATTTTTATGTTTGTAAATTTAGATAAAGCATTAATTTTAATCGAGCAATCGCGCTACAAATTAGCAGCAATAGAAATTGAGCGCCAATTAGCGACCGATCCAAATAGTTCTTTTGCCCATGCTTTGTTAAGTATATGCTTAATAGAAATGAATCGAGATCGAGAGGCAACTCAAGCAGCAAAGCGAGCAGTATATTTAGCTCCTGATTTATCTGATACTCATTATAATTTAGCTAAAATTCTCTATATTCAAAAGCAACTTAAGCCAGCCAAGAAAGTAGTCCAAGAAGCAATTCGGTTAGAACCAGAAATTGCCGATTATTTTGCTTTATTGTCAGTCATTCAATTGGCACAAGGCGATCGCGATCGCGCATTATTCAGTGCGGAACAGGGATTGAGCTTGGATGCCGAGCATGTATTGTGTCTCAATCTTCGTGCTATGGCTTTATTACGCCTACGCCGCTATCAAGAAGCACAAACCACATTGGATGCAGCAATCTTTCAAGACCCCGAAAATTCAGCTGCTTATGCGATTAAAGGTTGGGTATATTTATATTGTCGGAATAGAGATTTGGCTGAACGATGTTTTCGCGAATCGTTGCGACTCGATCCCGAACAAGAACAGGCACGCACGGGCATAGTAGAAGCTTTGAAGTTGAGATACTCGCTCTATAATTTTGTATTTAACTATAGGAATTTTTTGAGACAAATTAATATTTTTCTGCGGATAGCATTTGTTAGTATTTTTGTGGTTGTAAGTTTGTTGAATTGGCTCTTCTTACTAGTGCCACTCTCAATGTTACTATTAGAAACCACTCAAGCTTTGTTTAACCTACTGCTTAGATTTAATACCCAATGGCGATCGCTCCACGTCCCCTCGCATTAATTCTGCTGGTGCTTACGGTAGCATGAAGGAATCGGCAGCGCGATCGCATCGCGTTGATATCTGTTCCACATCGCGGGAGAATACCCATGCCACCGAGAATTACCGATCCAGTTGCATGGCAACAGGCAGAACTCTTAATGCAACCTGCTTTTATTCGCATCATCGACCACATTCGCAAGCATTTGGACGAATCAGCGTGGCAGGGGACTTACGAGAACGTATTAATCTGGTCTCCAGACACGACAGAGGAAATGAAAACTAGAGTAATCCTGCTATTGCAAGAATTGGATGCTGCTTCTCCAGAACGCACGGCAGAAATAGAACAGGCGATCGCCAACCTTCCGACTCCCCAGCCAGGATATCAGTTATCTCTACAAAACCAAGACCAACAGTATAATTTCGATCTGTGGGAACTGTGCTATCAGGTTTGCTTTCAGCAATACAATGCAGACTTGACATCCAGTCATAGTTCGGTAGAAATTGACACTAGCTTGATTGATGAAACTGGCGAGGTAGACTGGCAGCGTTTAGATACTAAAGCAGGTGCAGCAGTCGAACAAGTCTTTAGTAGTTTGCCGAAGATTTAGTGAGGAGTGAGGAGTCAGGGGTGAGGAGCGAGTATTAAGTAGTGAGTAATGAGTAGTGAATTTTGACTTTTAACTTTTAACTTTTGATTTCCCCATTACCCATTACATAAAAATATGATGAGAGAAAAGTTACAGGTAGTTCAAGCGGCGGCGGGAGCGGTTTTTGAGGAAATTGCCGGAGACAAAATTCCGGTGAGTTTTGCTAACGATGTAGCAGCCATGCAAGTAGTAAGGGAAGGGGTAGCAATCTGCGATCGCTCCCACTGGGGTATTATCCGCGTTACTGATGAAGACCGCATTCGCTTTTTACACAACCAAAGTACCAACGATTTTCAAATTCTCAAACCAGGGCAAGGCTGCGACACGGTTTTTGTCTCTTCTACTGCCCGCACGATCGATCTAGCAACGGCATATGTGACTGAAGACGCAGTACTGCTGATCGTTTCTCCTAATCGCCGTCAGTATTTGATAGATTGGCTCGATCGCTATATCTTTTTTGCCGATCGCGTCCAACTAGAAGATGTAACTGGCGAAACTGCTATTTTCAGTCTGCTTGGCACTAAAAGCGATGAAATTTTGGCACAACTGGACTTAAGTTCGATTATCGGTCAAGCATATGCTAACCACCAGCTCGTTCAACTCCAAGATGTAGAAATTCGGGTGGCAGTTGGGAGTGGATTAGCCACACCTGGATATACCCTAATTGTGCCAGCAGACAAAGCGGCGATCGTTTGGAATCACCTCATAGAAACTGGTGCAGTCCCTCTAGGCGATCGCGTTTGGGAACAATTGCGGATCGAACAAGGTCGCCCCGTCCCCGATAAAGAACTGACTGAAGATTACAATCCCTTAGAAGCAGGCTTGTGGCAAACTATTTCTTTCAATAAAGGTTGCTATATCGGTCAAGAAACAATTGCGCGTCTGAATACTTATAAGGGAGTCAAACAACACCTATGGGGAATTCGCCTTAACGCTCCAGCCGAGCCAGGTAGTATTATTACTGTAGGTGAAGAGAAAGTAGGTATTCTCACCAGCTATACCGATACTGAGGAGGGTAGCTTCGGACTGGGTTACATCCGCACCAAAGCTGGTGGTGTTGGTTTGAAAGTTAAAGTCGGAGAAGTTATAGGCGAAGTCGTTGACGTTCCTTTCTTAACCCGTAGTCCCGATCGCAGTGATTCTAGTACAGATGCAATACATTCGTAGGGGCGCACAGCTGTGCGCCCCTACAAATCCTAATATTCATTGCGCCCCTACAGATCCTAATATTCATAAGGATTTTGGGGTTCGGGAATTTTCTTGGGGGCAGCATTGGCTTGAATAGTTAATTGGCGTTTATCTTTTAAAGTTTCGGTGATCATTTGTCCTTCCACCTCCAGCCAAGTATCGGGCGGATAAGCCTGACGATCTTCCGTCAATTTGACTGGCAACCCCACCGGATAGGCATCAGCGGCGCAGCAGGTAATAACAAACCGCGAAAGGAGCAAGTAATTAGGTGGAAATTCCGGCGGATGGATCGTAAATCCTTGCACCTTGACTTTTTGACCTGTGTATGCATCAGGTTCGGGATAAACATTCAGCGTGCGCACCCAATCTAACAGCGATCGCTCCTCTGGTTTGACAGAACCGTAAAAGGCTTGGGGTTGGGAACGGGTAGCAGCGAGAAAGTCTGTCACCCCCCTTTGCATGGCGGTTTGGCTGGCAAAAACGCGGGGAGTGAAAATCAACCCGGCGATCGCAGTTACCAATAGCAAAATACTGCTAAAACCAGGCGGAAGCAAACTGATATGACGCACTGGCAATATGCGGCGTTGACGCAGGAGTTGCCAAGCCTTTAAACCTGCTACACTTAAAAACCCAATTCCCCCAGCAATAACCAACCAAAAATAATCGGGGTGAATTAATAAATTTAGCTTACCAGTCAGCCAGTATTTCAGCATCAAACTGCCCCAAGCAGCGATCGCAAATACTTCTAACCAATTGTAAATTTTAGACTTTTGATTCATGTAGTAGTAATTGGTAGTTGGTAATTGGTAGTTGGTCACGCACTACGTATTTAAATAACATATAAATTAATAAATAGAGTGAATAAAAATGTTAATTGAGCAACTAAGGCAAATAGATAAATAATTGCCCGGGGTTTAAAGATTGATAGCATTAGACCAATGCCTTTGAGGTCGATCGTGGGTCCAAAGATTAAAAAGGCTAGTAACGAACCGCTGGTAAAAGTGGAGGCAAAGGATAGGGCAAAGAATGAATCTACTGTAGAACAAATCGATACAACTGCTGCTAAGAGCATCATGGTGAGAATAGAGGTAATTTCACCACCACCAAGATTTAAAATGACCTCGCGGGGAATAAAAACTTGAATTAATGCCGCGATCGCGCTGCCAATGACTAAAACAGAACCGAGTTCGCGTAGTTCTTGAATGGTGTTATCTAATAACAACCGTAAGCGTTCTGATAATGGTTTAATTGGCGTAGCTGCTAAATTTGCCTGTAACACAGATGCATCTAACCTAATTGGATCTCCCGTTCCTGATAGCCAAAATGTACCTGATTGTAATAAGTCGGATGAGGTTTTTTTCCTATCTTTGTGCGGCTGTTTTGGTTGCCAAGCTGCTGCTAAAGCTGGTTGTAATAGGGGACGCAGATCTTTTTGAACGCTGAATACCCAACCGATAATAGTGGCGATCGCTAATGAAAATACGACTCGTAAAACGACAATTTCTGGTTGATCGCGAAATGCCGTCCATGTTGCCCAAATAACAATTGGGTTGATCGTTGGTGCTGCTAATAAAAAGCCAATTGCTACGGGTGTAGGCACTCCCTGCATCAACATCCGTCTCGCCACGGGGACGTTACCGCACTCGCACACGGGAAATAAAAATCCTACCATGCTACCAACCAAAGCACCTAACAGGGGGTTTTTGGGTAGTTTCGCAATTAACTTGCGTTCGTCTACAAATAGCAACAGTATCCCAGAGAATAACACCCCCAGCAGCAAAAACGGCATTGCCTCGACAAGCAAGCTGAGGAACAGGGTAAAAGCATTGTTAAGCTGTTGGTTCATGCGTTGCGTAGCAGAAAGCGTTGTCGATTAGCAAACATCTGCCAAGCCATTGTAGCTAGATTTATTGACGCTACGGAATACAAACATCAGGCGCGCATAAACCTGAAAATTCCATTGTATTTACGGTCAATGTATCTAATGCTACCCGCTTAATCGCATGGTTATTCGTATCGGCGACGTACAAGTAAGCACCAAAAATACTCAGTCCAGAAGGCTCGTTAAAGCAGCTATTTTGACCTTGAGCATCGTGTAAACCCGCTACCCCTCCCAATATAGTTTGGCAATTACCGCTATGAGGACTGACTAATTTAATTTTGTGATTGTAAGTATCGGCTACCCACAAGAAATTTTGCGCAGATTCTATCCCCAAACAATGCTGGAGTCGTACGTCAGCACCAGTTCCATCGACATCGCCAAAACCGAATAATTCGCCACTCCCGCAGATTGTCCGTACTTGAGGATCGAGCATTAAGCCAATACCGCGAATGGAACTACCTTCACTGTCAGCAACGTATAATTCTCTACCATTAGTGGTAATCCCGCTCGGTTGCGCAAAAGCCGAATCTGCGACTAAACCATCCAAACACGCTTCAGCACCTGTACCTGCGTAAGTTTGCAATATGCCTTTTTCTAAATCCATTTGCCAGATTTGATGATTTCCCGCCATCGCAATGAAGAGATAATTCTTCAGCATCGTCAAATCCCAAGGGGAATTTAAAGCTATTTTTTGACCAATCCCACCATAAGGACGGATATTACGACTTTGTTCTCCGGTTCCGGCGATGGTTTCTACACGCTGTAACGGTAAGTTGATGCGGCGAATCGCGTGATTTTCGGTATCGGCTAGGTAGAGTAACTGGTTTTCATCATCCAATACCATGCCTTGGGGGGCAAAAAATTGCGCTTGGGTAAAGTCTCCATCGGTTAACCCAGGTTTTCCCGTACCTATGACGTGGAGAATTTCTCCATCGAGGGTACTCCAAATAATGCGGTGATGTCCTGAATCAGCGATGAATAATCCAGTGGCAGTCGCCAATACTTTACCAGGAAATGCTATGGGTGTAGTTGAGGGTTGTCGTTGTTTTTCTAAAATTAGACTGAGTTCTTGAGATGCGATCGCACCTTTATCTCGATACTCTTGAATTAGTTTGGCAATTAATTCATCTAAAACTTCCCGATTTCCTTCCCCCGCAGCAGAGCTAATGACGTACCCTTCTGGGTCAATTATCATTAGCGTAGGCCACGCACGCACTGCATATTGTTGCCACACCTGAAAGCCAGTGTCAACTAAAACTGGATGCTCGATGTCATACCGCAGGATGGCTTGACGAATATTCTCGACTTCTTTTTCGTTATCGAATTTAGCCGAGTGAACGCCAATAACCGTGAGGCTGTCCTTATACTTCTGTTCTAAATATTTCAAATCTGGCAGAACGTGCAAGCAGTTGATACAGCAATAAGTCCAAAAATCGAGAATGACAATTCTACCTCTGAGTTGTTGAAGCGATAGCGGCTTGTCGGTATTTAGCCAAGGCTGATTTTGAGGTAGTTCCGGCGCTCTCACCCGTACAGTCTTCATGTAAAGTCTTACTCGACAATAACGGCGTTTAACGATTCTAGCGGAATGCTGAAGACGTAGTAGATGACTCCCACGCCTAACAGTAGCACGGCAATGCTAGTGACGATGACCCACCGATCGCCTGGTTCGTAAGTATCTGCATCAATGTCACGCCGAATCACAAAATAGTGTGCGGTTGAAAGCAGTACCATCGATAATCCTACTATTCCAAAGGCTAAGCCCAATCTCCAACCATTACCAGGAGGTTGAGGCGCAAGCGGGGGACGGAGAATTCGCAGACGCACGATTAAGACACCAAATCCCATCAACGCGATCGCGCTGCGCATCCATGCTAAATAAGTCCGTTCGTTGGCTAAATGATCCCGCACGCGATTTGGATTTTTGAGCTGCGGTGTCAATGTTCCTGCATCAACTCGTTTAGGCTTGAATAATTCCATGACTTCTACTTTCAGCACTGTGTACCGACATTAGTAGAAGAATACAAAAAATCTGTTTTGCAAACAACGATTTGTCGAGCGGAATATAGTACGATAGGAAAGCCGCTTTAAATTACGGTATATCGGGCGATTTTATTGTATATGGATATTGCTCTTACCCTTGGTGTTCTGGGACTAGCCATAGTTTTCTTCATTTTTGAATGGCTCCCTGTAGATATTACCGCGATCGCGACAGCAGTTGTACTGATGCTACTGGGATTAATTACCCCAGAAGAAGGGATAGCTGGCTTTAGCAACTCCGCAACCATCACGGTTTTAGCAATGTTCATTCTCAGTGGTGGGATCGAACGCACGGGTGCAATTCAAATCGTCAGCGATTTTCTACTGCGGCGAGGGGGAAAAAATCCGACACGGCAGATTTTTGTTTTAGGGGCGATCGTTGGTCCGATTACCGCTTTCCTCAACAATACAGCAGTAGTTGCCGTTTTTATTCCAATTGTGGAGGAATGGAGTAGAAAGCGGAATATTTCTGTCTCTAAACTGCTCATACCGCTGTCCTACGCTACGGTTCTAGGCGGAATGATTACAGTTATTGGCACTTCGACAAATGTTGTCGCCAGCAGTTTGTCAAAAAAGTTGGGATATGGAGAATTTAGTTTATTCCAATTTACCCCAGTAGGATTAATTACATTTGCGATCGGCTTAGTCTATCTTGCCTTCGCTGCACCTAAACTGTTACCAGACCGAAAAAAGCCAGCTGCGACTCCAGCGATCGCCAACTACGGATTAAAAGATTACTTTAGTGAAGTTGTTGTCGCGCCACGCTCCAATTTAATCGGACAAACTTTACGTTCTAGCCAGATCGAGCAGCGATTCGATATTGACGTAGTGGAACTCTTTCACAACAGTCGCCGTTATACCAAACCTGTAGCAGATAAAGTGCTAGCGGGTGGCGATATTACGATCGTGCGCGGTAATCGCAGCGACGTACTCAAAATTAGAGATGAGCGGGGGATTGAAATCTTACCAGAAATCGAATTTCAGCAAGAATTCCCAACATCTGAGTTAAGTTCGGAAAATCGAGCTATTTCTGAAGCTTTGATAATTTCCAACTCTAGTTTGATTGGCTCTACGCTCAAAGAGTTACAGTTTCACCAGCGTTACAACCTCACAGTACTGGCAATTCGACGCAATGAGGAAATCATTCGCGATCGCTTGGGTAAAGTCAGATTGCAATTTGGCGATGTCTTACTATTACAAGGTGCAAGAGATAGTTTTATCGGACTGCAAAATAGTGCAGATTTACTGGTGGTAGAACCGCGAGAGGTGGAAACGCTGCGCCGAGACAAAGCCGCGATCGCGATCGCGATTGGTTTAGGTGTAGTTATTACTGCTGCTTTTGAGTGGATACCAATTTTAGTCAGTTCCTTGGCAGGAGTTGTCTTAATGGTAGCGACTGGAGTGTTAAAGCCAAGAGAGATCTATCGGTCGGTACGTTGGGATATTATCTTCCTACTAGCCGGACTGATTCCCCTCGGTACGGCGATGGATAATTCAGGTGCAACCAAATGGTTAGCGAGTGGTTTAGCATCGCTCGGCGGTCAATTCTCTGGTTTTTGGTTACTAGTCTGCTTTTACATTGCCACAACCGTACTCACAGAGATTCTATCTAACAATGCTGCCGTGGTGCTGATGCTTCCAGTTGCGGCTAATGTAGCAGAAACCTTGAGTCTCAATCCGTTTGCTTTTATGTTTGTCGTGACATTTGCTGCTTCTAACAGCTATCTCACGCCAATTGGTTATCAGACGAATACGATGGTCTATGGTCCTGGTGGCTACAAATTCCTCGATTTTACCAAGGTAGGAGCGCCACTAAATTTAATTTTGACATTTCTGACACCTTTACTCATTGCTTGGCTGTATGGCGTGAACCAGCTGCCTGTAGATTAGTTTTTTTTGTAAGGTGAGCGTTGCCTACCCTACAAATGAATTTCTTTTTTGAGGCAGCCTCTAGCAAAGCATGACCGTATCCTTGTCCGCGCCAAGTGTCATCTATCCATAAAATATCGATATACAACCACTGCCAATAAGTCGAATCAATTAACCCGCCAGCCAGACGATCGCCTTCATTTCGTAAAAAGATAGCTAACTGCTGGAAATGTCCCTCACCTGCGCGATCGCGATTAAATGCCAGCAGTTGTTGCAAAATAAATTCTATGTCTTTAGGATGCGGCTTCTCAGTTATGTCAATCCTAAGCGGCTGTTTCACAAAAATTCATCCTAATTAAAAAAGTTTAGCGTGCGTACAAATAGACTGTATCATCGCAAATAGAAGTAAAAAACTGTGACTCATTCAGAGATTTGTCGTATGTTGCGCTCGTAAATCATATAAACAGTCACTTTCAAACACTTTCGTTAAAAAATGGGCAAATTTTACCCCCTCCTAGTCAGTGGTATTAGCATTCTGTGCTTTCTAGCTCAGATAACTCCACTACAAGCCCAAACTTTCATGAGGGAGCAGGGACGAGCTGGGAGCAGGGAGCAGAGGGGAAAGACAAGGGAGAAGGGGGAGACAAGGGAGAGGGGGGAGAAAAAACCAACAACTACCAATTACCAATTACCAATTACCCAAGTTTCCCAATTATCCGACGTGCAACCCGATGACTGGGCAAGTCGAGCGTTACAATCTTTAATCTGGCGCTATGGAATAGTTACAGGCTATCCGAATGGGAAATTTCTCGGCAATCGTGCTTTGAGTCGTTACGAATTTGCGGCGGCTTTGAGTGCGGTGGTACGGCAATTGGAGGGAGCGATCGCTAATGGCAAGCCAGTACAAGCAACTCAAGATGATTTAGCGACTCTCGAAAAACTTCTGCAAGAGTATACTGCGGAATTAAAAGCTTTACAAAGCCGTTTAGATTCCCTGGAAGCTCGAAGCGCCGTACTCCAAGCACATGAGTTTTCCACAACGACTAAACTTGCAGGTCAAGTTATCTTTGCAATTAATGGGGGTGGCTTTGGCGGCGATTCCCTTCGCGACCCTACAGGTACAGAAATTGCCAATAATAATCCTGTTACTACGTTATTTTACAGGACTCAGTTAGATTTTGATACGAGTTTTTCTGGTACTGACTTACTCAAAATTCGTTTGGATACTGGTAGTAACGGCAACCGCGATAATGCAGCCGGAGTATTAGAACCTAATTTCGGCAGCGGACTTGATTTCTCGACCAGACCATCTCGAAATGGAGAATTGGGGCTGGGTCGGCTTTACTACAGCTTTAGCGCCGCTAAAAATCTCCAAATTGTTTTAGGGACTGCGATCGCACCTACAGATTATCTCGATCGCAATCGTTATGCTAATCGCAGTTTTGTTGATTTTTCGACTCAAGCACTGGTTAACAACTACCTTCTCTTTCCGATTGACGAACAAGGTGCTGGGGCGGTTGTTAACTGGCAAGCGAACGAGTTTTTTACATTACGGGCAATGTATCTTGCGGCAGACGCTGAAAATTCTGGCAGTCGCGATGAGGTTGAAGGTGTATCGGCTTTAACAAGGCTACTCTACCCAGATGAGGGTGGAGATCGCGGTTTATTTGGCAATCCTTATCAGGGGACGGTTGAGTTAGAATACTCTCCTAACCCAGGTTTTACTCTACGCTTGCAGTACAGTGGTGGAAATACTTTCGATCGCCATTTCGATGTATTGGGAGCGAATGTCGAACTCAATTTATCGCGCCGACTTGGAGTTTTTGGGCGTTATGGCTACGGCAGCTATGACGATACTATTTTTGGAGATCTCGAACCGTCTTACTGGATGGTGGGGATATCGTTACGCAATTTGTTACTACCTGGCGCTGTAGCGGGAATTGCGGCAGGTCAGCCTTTTGTGGAAAATGCTGTAGGGGATGCGACTCAAACAAACTTTGAAGCCTACTATAACTTTCCCCTAAATGAAAATCTAGCGATCGCTCCTTTAGTTCAAGCGATCGCCAACCCTAGCAATCAAGCAGATAATGGCACAATTATTACTGGTACTCTCCGCACCGTATTCTCTTTTTAAAAACGCAACCCAAGATAGCAATCTCTAGCGTTTGTTCTCAACTTCTGCTTGAGCCTCATCCATAGCTGCTTTTTTGTTCGGCTCGTTAGTGTCAAATGTTACTTTAGTTTGCTTGGCTTTGAGGTTGAGGACTTCAGGAATCTTTTTGGGCAGCGTCTTGATATTTTCTAGCCCGGTATCACCTATTCTTCTACCTGGCGCATCTCCCAAATCTTCAGCTTTTTCTTGAATGCGCTTGACGGTATCAGGAGTGACAGGGTTGTATTCTCCCGTTGCAGATTCTACAGCGTTTGCTTGGAATGCTGGCAGTGCGACAAATAAAATCGTTGCTAAAAATACGGTAACGATTCGACGCAAGCCCATGTGCTTCAATTTATCAACTACTTGCTTCATTTGAATCCTCCAATGATTTTGATTACTAAAATTAGCGTTTCTTTAGAGTAAAAACTTTTAGAAACACAATTGCTAAGGTTGCTAACAATAAGCGCTCCTTAATTGCTTTGTTTTAATTTTAGTTTTCGGATCGATCTTGCCGTAGGAGGCGATCGCATATCTTCTCTCTTGAGTAGGAGTTTTGAGCGAATGCCATAAATGAGTGAATTTAACTTTAGTTAGACTTGTAGATCGTTAAAATACTTCGTAGGTTTTGATTCGATCCCCCCAACCCCCGATGAATTGGGGGGCTAAGAACGATTCTGTCTTTTTTGTTGAAAAAAGGGGCTAAGAACGATTCTGTCTCCCCCTTTTTAAGGGAGATTAAGTAAGTACAATCTTGTCTCCCCCTTTTTAAGGGGGATTAAGGGGGATCTTTTCCTGATATCTCCAGATTCAATTTCCTTTCCCCGGCTTTAGTTGCCATAAGTAAGGTAAGATTGGTTCTATTTTGTATTTGTTCTTTATAAGACTATCCCGCACTGGCTCCGTACAATCTCCGTAAATAAAGATATCGCCAGAATTTTGTGGTATCTCTTTTAAAGGAGCGATATCAACTAATCTTAATCGAACTTTTGGTTCTAATAAGTAGCTCAGGGAAAGTAAATTACCATTGTTGATGCAACCATTAGTAGAAACTATGAGAGGATTATTTGCTTTATTGAGAAAGCTAGCTACTTGAGGATTACTATAACTAATTTCTTTAATCCACCAGGTATTAGCGTGGGAACTCAGCGTGCAAGATATGATTCCAGCCAAAATGAGTAAAGTTGCGATCGCTTGCCAAATTCTGCGAGACAATAATCTCGATTGACTAATTTTTTGACTCAATAAGTAAGCAACTGCTAGCTGAATACTTAAATAACCAGGAAACAAATAACGAGGCACGATCGATCTTTGTCCGCCTTTGATGATATCTGGTATCAGTAGTGGTAGCGTAGTTGCAGCCATTAAGGTAATAATAAATAGCCAAATCCTTAAAGGTGCGTGACGTATTGTGAAATAAAATGCATAAACTATTAGAAGTAATATCAAGAAATAGACAATCAGAAATTCTGGATCTTTTTCCAAACCCAGATCGAAAAACACATGACCGATATTGAGTAGCCAGCGAAGACTAAAAATGTCTGCGGGTAAAGCATTATTTGTCCATCCCGTCGTCATCTGAAACATGGAATAGTTCTGAATTAAGCTCAATATCCAAGGAGTAAAAAGTAATAAGCTCAAACCCGAGGAGAGAAGATAAGCGATCGCTCTTTTGCTCAACCTAATTTTTTCAATTATGAAAACGTAAACTCCATGACCGACGGCTACTAATCCAGACAAGAAAAAAGTATAAAAACTAGTTGCTAAAGCGAAGGCATATACAATCCAAATCCTTGTTTGATTCAGTCGGATTGCCCTGAGTAAAGCGGCACTCGATCCTAGAATTGTTACCGTCCATAAAGCGTATTGCCTTGCTTCTTGAGCAAATAAAACATGCACTGGAGAGACTGCTAAAAGCGCGATCGCCATCCATGCTATGAGAGACGATTGAAACAATTCTAGACACAACCAATACAAACAAAGAAATACTAAGAAGCTAAATAAAATGCTTAAACTTCTAATTATCGTAATACTATTGCCAAACAATTTTACCCAAAATCTCAACAAAACATAATACAAAGGTGGATGTTGAGAGTCTTCTATAGCAAGAGAATGAATTGTATCTTTTAATTGGCTTCCAGGTTTGAAACGTTGAAACGTTTGCAAGTATTTAATACTGCTGTCTCGATGAGCGTATGCTCCTTGAGAGAAGTCTTTCATCGTGTAGCCAGCAATTCTTAAAGAAGTATAAGCTTCGTCGTGCCAATAAACTTTTTTATCGATATTTGTAACTCGAAAAGCTATTCCTACACACAAAATAATTATAAATAGTAAGCGCAGCCATTTAAAATTGAATTTACGATACTTCGCCATAAAGCATTAATATTGTTAGATAAAAACAATTGCACGGTAAAATTTAGAATTTCAAACGTAAGGTGGGCATTGCCCACCCTACTATAAAGGAATTCTCAAGGTTTATTTAGGTTACAATAGCTAATATTTCAAAAGAAAAGCTCTGTGTCAAAGGGAAGCACTCCAGTATACATTAGACGTTGCTATCCTTAATTAGTCTAAAATGCCCTTGATAAAACTGAGATCGACGAAGCAATGAACAGCCAATATCCAATCCCAGTAGTCATCAATGGTGCTGCGGGCAAAATGGGACGCGAAGTTGTCAAAGCAGTTTCCCAAGCTACCGATCTGACCTTACTAGGGGCGATCGATCGTAACCCAGAGCATCAAGGTAAAGATGCAGGAGAACTAGCAGGTTTACCAGAACCATTGGAAGTCCCAATTACCGACCAATTAGAACCAATGCTGGCGATGGCGGGGCAAGAAAGGCAAATTGGGGTGATGGTAGACTTTACCCATCCGAGTACAGTGTATGACAATATCCGCTCGGCGATCGCCTATGGAGTGCGTCCAGTCGTCGGTACGACAGGTTTAAGTTCCACACAGATTCAGGATTTGGCTGAATTTGCTGACAAAGCCAGTACTGGATGTTTGATGATTCCCAACTTCTCAATTGGGATGGTTTTGTTACAACAAGCAGCGGTTCAAGCCTCTCAATATTTCGATCACGTCGAAATTATCGAACTGCACCACAACCAAAAAGCTGATGCACCCAGCGGTACGGCATTGCAAACCGCGCAGATGTTAGCTGAGTTGGGGAAAACTTTTAACCCACCCCAGGTAGAAGAAACAGAAAAATTACCAGGTGCGAGAGGTAGCGTCGCAGCAGAAGGTATTCGCATTCATAGCGTCCGCTTACCAGGGTTAATCGCCCATCAAGAAGTCATTTTTGGCTCAGCGGGTCAAATTTATACTTTGCGCCACGACACGAGCGATCGCGCCTGCTACATGCCAGGAGTGTTGCTAGCGATCCGTAAAGTCGTCCAACTCAAATCCCTTGTTTATGGGTTAGAAAAAATATTGTAAAGAGTTGACAGTTAACCGTTAACGGTTAACTGTCAACAAAACCCTACTCCCCAGTGCCTCATGCTCGTCCCACTCACGCGCCAGAAGTTTGAACAACTCATTCCTCGTATTGCTACGGGCGATCAATATCGCTACGTTTGGGGAAAATTTTCTGACTTTTTGCGCCGATTGTTAGCTTCTGTTGTCGCTGTTGTCGTCGTGTTGTTGTTGCGATGGCTGTTGGGTGAGGGATTTGGGGGTTTGCTACTTCCCTTTGGGGTGGTTGGCGGTTTTTATTGGCTGTGGGGTCCCGTACTGTGGGCGAGTTTGCGTAACGCACAGTACCGCAAATACAAATACAGTGGTTTCTTTCGCGGTCGCATTTTGGATGTTTACATTTCAGAAGAGCTAATTGGGAGAGAAGAAACAGTTAACAATAAAGGCGAACTAGTCTATGTAGACAATTTAGAGCGCCGTCTAAATGTCGAAGTTGGAGATGAAACTGGTTTTTCCATCCAGGTACAAGTGCCACTGCGCCGCAGTCACAAAGGGATTGCCCGTCGTCAAGTAGCGGAAATGATTGTACTGTCAAATCGCGCTGATTTGAGCAATATTACCAAAGTGACCGATATTTACATCCCCAGCCGCGATATTTGGGTGAGTGACTATCCATTCTTGCAACGAGATGTCTTTGTGGAAGTCAGCAACCGCATCCGTCGCGATCGCTTAGAATCCGAAGAAGAATCACCTCGTACTCCGCGCCGTCCTCCTCAAAGAAAAGAACCACCTCAGCTACCGAGACAAGATCGGGAATGGTAGAAGGAAGAGAGCTGAGGCGAAGCTCCCTCAGCTCTCTTCTAGTACTACAGTTGTAGATAATTGTTAGAATAGGATAGAAGTGCGATTGCGATTGCTGTGATGTTTCAACAAGCTTTA
>NZ_RSCK01000031.1:3530-67446 GCF_003991895.1 Chroococcidiopsis cubana SAG 39.79 | reverse complement strand
ACGCAATCCCCTCTTGCCCAAATGGGATATTCTTATCCGACCTGCCTCATAGGTATTTTGTTTCTTGGAGATCGCCTTAGCGTTAAGAATATCTACTAGATAGGCTTTTCCAGCATGACTGTTGGTAATGCAAGCATCGGCAAGCTTGACCATTAGTCGCCGAACTAATAAACGTAATGCTGAATTGCGATAGTCTACACTAGGCGAACTACCTTCATAGGCAATGATGACTCGCCACCAACAAAGCGGTTTTAATAGGAGTGCTAGAATTGTCCAAATGCCAAAAGAACTAGAAAATATGGCATGAGGTCTAAGCCGAAGCAAGTGGAAAATAATACTGGGAGACAGATATGTGAAATTAGATCCGTAGCTTGTCGTTTCTCGCGCCATTTCTAGCACATGAAATTTACCGATAACTTCTACTACAAATGAGTTGTCAAATCCTCGTGCAAAACCAGGAAAAAGTCCAGTAAATACTTTAGTTTGAGGAAATATCTGTGTAAATTGGCAAAGCGCTGGCTGCCAATAAAACCACGCAACAGGCAACAACCACGCAATCCGAAAATTATGACTACGATCCACCTAAGGATACCTCTAGAAATACAAATATCAACTGCAAAGTGCAGCCGGAGAAGATTACTACCTAGCTGATTTGAATAACTTTGAATAATATCTTTGCATCTGTCTCTGATGGCGTTTTTAAAGATGTCATCAGAAGATAAGACTTAAAAATATATTTATAATGTAACTATCTTTACACCGATCGGCTTGTTTTTTTACCAATTTTACGTAAAATTTGAATTCTACGAGAATATACGTAGCATTCTTAAAGAAGAAGTAAAATTTGAACTATATCATGTACGGGAAGCCGATGGCGATCGCCACAAATAACTTCTGTAGGCTGCAAAGGCGATTGCTGTTTGTACTTGGTTTAAGTATTCCAGTTAATAAAACGCGCATAAATATATGCAACTAACTCATTAATCAATTTCCGCACACCTGCACTGTAGCGCCACCAGTATTTTGGATCGTAATCGATGGGTGGCATGGCAATAATACCGACTTTAGTATTGGTTGAAGCTAGTGCTTGACGATACAGCAGCCAGCTTCGTCTAGCATGTAAATCGAGTGTTAGTAAATCAATCGATTTTATTGGTGTATTTGCCTTTTCTAACCACTGTTTAAAAGCAATAGCAGAAGCATAAGTTCGGTCTTTACGTACTTCTGGTGTCGGGACGGGAACGATTTTTTCTGACTCTAATCCTAACGTTTTTAAGGTTGCTGCTGCTAGCTCGGCATAATTTTTATATTCAGCTAAGTAGCATCCTCTTTCAATCGGAATACCTGTAGTCACGATCTGGCGATAGGAACCGCGTTTAAATCTAGCTAGTGCCTCTTTAAATGCATAGTCTGGTAGCCAGCCTTCAATGACCAAAACTTCAGCGTTAACTGGTTGATTAACAGCTAGAAATGAAGGTAAGTTACTAATACTGACAGTCAATAAAGTTAAAGTTAATAAGATCAAAAATAACCATCCCCATACCGTAGGCAACCATATTTCTTGTTGTCGAATGAGAGTGATATTTAGTAGTTTGAATTGCGATCGCTTTTTAGCAGCCATTAAAAATGTAGTTTTGCATAGCTTAGGGTGTAGAATCTACTTTAATCCAAAATTCGATTTCAGTCGTCAACTCTTCAAACTTAGTAGGATTAGGCGAATAGAATTCGCGACTAGAAAAACTAAGTCCGCGCAGGCGGACTACAGATATAGCCTTTTTCAATTCGATGAAATACAAGATCTGTAGGGGCGCACAGATGTGCGCCCCTACGAATGTATCGCATCATAACGAGAATCGCTATAAGTGAGTTTCAAACCATGTTTTGTGAGTTTTTCTAGCGCAGGGGTAACTTCTACTGGCTATCTACTGTTGCTGTCTTTTGTGTCTTTAAATAAGCAAACACGGATTTATCACCAATATCAGGTGGAATTGGTTGTACTGCTTTACGAATGGCAAAGATAACGAATAGTACAGCCCACGTACCAAGCATGATTTGTTCCCACTGGAGCGGTAAAATACCGCTTAAATGTCCTAACAATAGAATTGGTACTAGAGGTGTGAGAAATTTAGTTTCAAACCGATTAAAACAAAATGCCTCTTTGAAGTAAATTCCTGTGAGCGCTGCAAAAATAAAGCCAACACCCAATAAAGTTATTGGATGTTCGTAAACCGTGACAGCAAGTGGCGTACTATTACTCAATGCGATCGCGACTGCGGCGATCGTCCCGATCGCCCAAAATATTTGTAGGACGCGATGCAATACTGCCAGATATATATGAATAGTTAGTAAGCTAACACCCAACGCACCGCAAAAACAGAAAAATAGGGGTGTGAGTGCTGGAAAAACACCGGGATGAGGGTTCGACAGAACTAGAGTACTACCAATTGCAAAGCTGAGGGCGGCGATCGCTAAGCCAGTTCGATAGATAATAACACCGAGGCGATCGCTTTTATCGATTGTAAACTCACCAAACTGACCTTGATATGTTTCGGATACTATTTGTTGAGTCATAACTTATCTCTCACTAATAACCACTTCTACTCTATCTCCCCAATGCTGCTGCAATTGTAACTGGGCATTGCCGCAATTGATGGCAATTTCTACCCAGCCATGACTACCAACTAAGGCGAGTGCCGCTTCAGGAGAGACGTTGCTGTATGTTTGACACCCTGGGACGATTCGTTCGCCTAATCGTACTGTCCAACTTCGATTTTCCACGTCGCTACCAGGAATATTAGTGACTAAATTGCCAAAGCGATCGATATATTGGATGCAACCAATTATTTCTGTAGGAGTATAGATTAACTGGGGTAAGTCTAACTGTAGTAGCGTAGCAAGATCGATCGTTCTCCCCAATTCTCTTAAGGGAACTCCACTCGCAAGATGCGCCCCTACTGGGGCAAAAATATCTCGTCCGTGAAAAGTCTTTGAGAGTTGGGGAGTGCGCCAGTATTGAGAATGAGTCAGTTCTACAACGGCGATCGCAGGGCTTTGACTCAATACGCCGCTAAAAATTCCATTATCTGGTCCCACTAAGAATCCATGCTCGAATTCTATGGCGATCGCGCGTCTATTGCTACCTACCCCAGGATCGACTACAGCCACATGCACGGTTCCATCAGGAAAATAGCCATAGGCATCCAACAAGCAAAATCTAGCCGCAGCGAGATTCTGGGGCGGGATCTCGTGAGTAATATCGATAACTGTCAGCTTAGGGTTCACTTGGGCGATCGCACCTTTCATGACTCCTACATACACGTCACTGAAGCCAAAATCACTGGTTAAAGTCAAAATCCGGTTTGAATTCATCTGTATTACAGGCATTTGCTGGAATATGTCTTAAAAATGTTTAAATTTATTTCTGTAGCTATTGTTACTAAAATTTCTCTATGTTAGGATAAATCAACATAAACAAGATAAGTAAAAATAATGTTCTCTATGAGCAGAAATAAACAACAAGCTGTAAAACAAGCCGCCGAAGCTCACCGTCAGAATATTCAAAAAAGTCTACAACATCGTTTAGATGTTGCCAGAGCTAACGGAGATGAGAATCTCATCCGCCAGCTAGAAGCAGAAATGAGATACTTCAACTGAAGCTGCAACTAAGTTTTTGTCACAAGGTTTGATGCCACTGACTTGAGAAATTACAAACAACCGATAAAATACTGACATTCGCGGGATGCATCTTAAGTGCATCCTTTTTGTTTGCATATCCTTTATTTAACTATCCGCGCGATCGCGTTCAGAACACTAAGCATCAATTGGGAATAGCTATACTGGTTGGTTAAAGTTCCTACTCAAACACCAACTTAACTGAGGATATGCCTATGCCACCGGATCTATCAGCCGTGATGACAGACGTATGGCACGTACTAACTAAAAATAATCGTTGGATGAGCTGGAATTTGTTTCTAGCTTTTGTTCCTTTAACTTTGAGTGCGTGGCTATTTCTTAGAGGAAGTCAAAAGCGGCGTTGGCTATTTTGGCTATTATTTTTGGATTTGTTGACTTTCTTACCGAGTGCGCGTCATGTTTTAACTAATATATTACGTTTCAATATGAGTATCGTTACATCCGAGCTAATATGGGTCGTACCCTTAGTTTGTATTCCTTTATATCTCTTATTTATCTCATCCGCTAGAGAGCATTGGCAAACTTTTAACTGGTCAATTTTATTTTTAGTATTTTTTGCTTTTTTACCGAACGCACCGTATGTTTTAACTGATATCATTCATTTATATCGAGATATTAGAGATATTCACTCAGTTTGGCTAATTACTTTGGTTCTCATCCCAGTATATGTATTATTTATGGGAGCTGGATTTGAGGCATACGTACTATCTTTAATTAACCTGGGGTCTTATTTACAAAGAATTGGTAAAAGTACGTGGATTTTGGGCACAGAGCTGATCGCTCACGCTTTGTGTGCAATAGGAGTCTATTTAGGTAGATTTTTGCGGTTTAATAGTTGGGATTTTATCACCCAACCCGATATTCTCCTTACTGCTGTAGTTGAAGATTTATTCGGCAAACGTCCGGTTGTTATTATGATTGTTACCTTCGCAGTTATTACGGGTTTGTACTGGCTGATGAAGCAGATTACGCTTAGAATTATGGGAAAAAATCGTCTAGAAGCTATTTCTGCTCGCGAAGAAGGCAAAATCGATTCGTTGTAAAGTAGAGACGCAAAATTTTACGTCTCTATTGCTTTTACGCTCTATTCCTTTTATAAAGGAACCAATTCGGGAAAATGTAGTAATAGTTGATCGTTCGTCAGTTCTTCGCCAAATTGAGCGGGAGAAAACTGGACTTGAATTGCCCACAATCTTTTTTGATAGTGAAGATTAATCAGGGCTTTTAATCCAGCTTTCATCGCATTTATATCTGCCAGATTAGTTTCTAATTCCGGTACTTCTCCGTCATAAACTACACTCAGCATGACGACTAAGTTACGGGTAACGGGCAAGGAAAAAGCTTCATTTGTAGTAGCGGGTGAACTTAAATCTGGTTCGCTTAAGTAGCGTTGGGCAGAATCGGTAAATAATTCGTTGAAATAGTCGCTGGCTGCACCTTCATCCCAGAATACATCGCCTTCGTTTGCCCCAGAGAGCCAATACTCGTCATATTGCAGTAAGCTTTGACAAATTTCTGCCAAACCTTCACCTACGACTTCAATATCGCCGTCAGCGTCTATGGCTTCCCTTGCCTGACGGTTGAGAATTCCTAATAGCGGTGCTACTTCTTGCCCTGCAAGATGGAGAAATATCCGACAGCCAACAAACCGAGTCCGCCCTGATATTCGATTAATCCGATCGCGCCATGAATTCATAATCTTCCCTCCATATCTTCTTACTCAATTTATCGCGCTCTCACAAATCTTTCTCCCCCTCGATCGCTAGATTTAAGGGAATTGACGGTAAGATCGGAAGCAAAATTGTCAAGTCATGAATATCGGTATTATCGGACTGGGGTTGATTGGAGGCTCGTTGGGCTTAGACTGGCGATCGCAAGGACACAAAGTTTTCGGTGTCAGTCGGCGCGAATCTACTTGCGCCCAGGCGATCGCTTGTGGTGCTGTCGATCGGGCTAGCGCCGATCTTGCCAGTCTCAAAACTGCAGAAGTTATTTTTATCTGCACTCCTTTGGCAGCGATTCGCCCTACCGTAGAACAACTGATTCCCCACATAGATCCAGCAACAGTTTTAACCGATGTCGGTTCGGTAAAAGCCCCAATTGTAGACGCGATCGCCCCTTTGTGGCACAATTTTGTCGGCGGACACCCAATGGCTGGTAAAGCCGAAAGTGGTATTGAAGTTGCCCAAACAGGATTATTTATCGGCAAACCTTATGCGATCGCCGCGATTGATACTACACCACCAACAGCCGTGAAGGTTGTCGAGCAATTAGCGCGCTCGCTCCAAGCTACTATATATCATTGTCACCCAGCCGATCACGACCGCGCCGTCAGTTGGATTTCTCATTTACCAGTCATGGTTAGCGCCAGTTTAATTGCTGCTTGTGCCAGCGAACCTAACCCAGCAGTGCTGGAATTAGCACAACAACTTGCTAGTTCTGGATTTCGCGATACAAGTCGCGTTGGAGGTGGTAGCCCTGAATTAGGAGTGATGATGGCGCGGTACAATCGCCCAGAGTTGTTGCGATCGCTACAACAATATCGCGATCGATTAGATGAGATCGCGCAATTAATTGTACGAGAAGATTGGCAAGCTTTAGAAAAACAATTAAATTCAACTCAGCTAGCTAGACCAAAGTTTCTCCGAGAGTAATGTCACACTTTTGAGTTGCGAGATATTAGGTAAAATTTTAGTCACTTTTGGCAGATTCATCACTTGAACTGCCAATTCCACAATCTCTCAATCTGGAGTGAAATCAAATTCATCTCTAGACTTATTTCTGATTTCTACTCATTAAAGATAAGTTAAATCCGCTCGGAAGCTATAGAAAGTACTGGGCGAGATCGGCAATAGAAGAAATTTGGCAGCGATCGCAAATAGTTTCGGTTGACTGCTAAAAGCTCGATGGTAGATTGCAGGTTGCAATTATATTGTATTCCTAAGAATGCTTATATAACTACATAAATATAAATCGATACGTGTATTCTCGAAAATGCAGGAACATAAAAAGAGGCTAGGAGGTCTTAAATTTGGGAATGCTTTGTCTCCCATCTTCTGTATTCTTAATTTAGTAATTTATGTATATTGCAACACTGAAATTTACAGATAAATAACAGTAGATCTAAGGTTTATAACTCGTAGCGAAAAGTTATAAATCTATCTAGTATGTTTACATAGCTTAATGATATAGTAAGTATTTGTACTGCTGAGGGTAACTTCAATGCTAGACCCTGCTTTATGCGCTCGTCCTCTGAGCCAGTGGCTTGTCTTGAAGTCAACGCTTTCCCACTGGCTGATGACTCCCGTACTGGTTGTCATACCGCTAACAGCTTTCATTCTGCTAGTCAAATTTTTTCCCAAATGGCGTTGGAAGCGTTACATGTTGGTGATGGGAAGTTTATCGCTAGTAGCTTACTTTCTTGTTAGTTTTCCGGCTACAGTCGCGATCGCCAGTAAGGGATTAATTGCCTTTTTACCTGAAGATCCGGGTAGGAAAGCAGATGCGATCGTGATTTTAGGTCGCGGTGCGTACATGAGAAAGTCTAGAGTAGAGGTTGCTGCTGACCTGTGGAAAAGCAAACGCGCTCCCCTAATTTTTGCCAGTGGTGCAGGGGATGGAGCAGATATTGTGAAGATGCTCAAAACGGAAGGAGTCCCCAAGTCAGTATTGAAAGCCGAAAGTTGTTCTCAGACAACAGAAGAGAACGCACTATTTACAGCGGCGATGTTGCAACCGATGGGAGTGAAGCGAATCGTTTTGATCACGGACTCGCCACATATGATGCGATCGCTACTAACGTTTCGCAGTCTGGGGTTCACCGTTTTTCCCCGTCCTACTCCTTTGCCTGCAAACTTGCCACCCACAAGAAGGGCAATGATGATTTTCTACGAATACATGGGTTTATTTAACTATGGTATCAAAGGATACTGGCAGCCTCAGAATGCAGAAATGGAGCAAAACCCGTACATAGCTCAACAGCAAGCAGCAAACGGTTGACAGTTATCAGTGACTAGTGACTAGTGGCTAGAATTGCTCCTCCGCTCTGCTCCCCTGCTTCCTCTGCTCCCCTGCTCGTGCGCTCCCTACTCCCTGCTCCCTTCATAAATCGGCAACTGTACCGTTAATGTTGCCCCCATACCCTCACCGTGGCTCTCTGCCCAAATTGTACCGCCATGTAGCTCGACTAATTGACGAGCGATCGCTAAACCAAGTCCTAAACCGCCGTAGGCGCGAGTCATGCTACTGTCTGCCTGTCGAAAATATTCAAATATGTAGGGGAGAAAATCTGCACTAATGCCTTTACCTGTATCGCTCACTTGGATTTGGGCGTAGTTGGTAGTTGGTAGTTGGTAATGGGTAATGGGTAATGGGTAATTGGTTGTGATTCTCCCCTGCTCCTCCGCTCCCCTGCTCCTCTGCTCTCTTCCCCCTGCTCCCAGCTCGTCCCTGCTCCCTGCTCCCAGCTCGTCCCTGCTCCCCACTCGTGCGAGCGAGATCTCTATCTGTCCGCCAGATGGGGTAAATTTAACTGCGTTAGAAAGTAAATTCCATACAACTTGCTGAAGACGGCTGCTATCACCCCGCACCATTCCTACATTAGGGTTCAAACTGAGTCCAATCTGAATTGATTTTGCTTCTGCTGCCAGAACTACGGTATCTAAGGCAGATGTAATTGTATTTGCCAGATCGACTATTTCCCAATTAAGTTTCAGCTTGCCCCTCAGAATGCGGGAGACATCTAATAGATCTTCGATTAATTGTGCTTGTAGCTTGGCATTGCGTTCGATGGTATCGAGAGCGCGATCGATTGTTGCAGGATTTAACTGATTTGTTCGCAGCAGTCGCGACCAACCTAAAATTGGGTTGAGAGGAGACCGAAGCTCGTGGGAGACGATCGCCAAAAACTCGTCTTTAACGCGGTTTGCTTTCTCTGCTGTTTCCTGAGCTACCAATGCTCGATCGCGCATCTGGCGATATTCTTGGACTCTAAATGTGAGATCTGTCACATCTTGAATTGATAATAGGGCGTAAAACTCATCCCCCTCTAAAGCAGGTAACGAGGTGACAGTTGTATGCTGAATGCGCATTTGCCCTTGGGGTAGAGAGGCGGGAATGACGTGTTTGTGTAACTGAGAAGAAAAGATTGTGGGGGGTCCCCCTTGAAATATTTGCTGCAAGCGGTTGGCATACTGAGTTTGATGAAAGTGGGGGTAGCGATCGCCGATACAAGTCCCTAACATTTCAGCTCTAGATAGCTTAGTCCATTCTTCTAAGCAGCTATTCCAGAACAAGATCGTTAGATCCGAACGCAAAATACAAGCCCCTAAAGGTACTTGGTCTAGAATACTAAAATTCTGCTGGGCTTGTTGCAGTTGCTGCATACTCAAAAATAAATGGCGATCGCAAAAAAATTCAGCGCTAAACTTGTATCTCTAATAACTATGACACTTCTTCGATCGCTGCAATGAGTTGGTCGAACGTTTGCAATTCAAATATAAAAATAAGATCGCCAATCACTTGAAGCTGTTCAATTGTAAAACTTGCTTGCGCCAATACAATTGTGGAGTCATCTGGTTCAACAGCAGCAAATAAATTTTCTACAGTATCTTCCGTGTATGTAGGAATTAAGTAATTCATCCGCTGCTTCAACAGATTGCCCAACGAACCGATTACCCCGTTAATGACAATGTTGCCCACTTCAGTTAAAGTGCCAATTTTTACTGCATCAAGATCGGGAGAGCCTAGATCTTCTCCTGTGAGAATAGATACGAGTGTTGATGCACTCTCGGTAGGAAATACTAGCTCTGCGCTGCCATTAATAGAGCCAGTAAATCCCAACCTTACAGTAGCTAAATAGTTACTATTAAATCTAGCAATTAATTCTTGCTGCAAATCTTCAACAGTCAATACCTGAATGAAGGGGATCTCCAGGCAGATGGGAAAACCAACCATTTCATTTAAGAGACTGGCAGCTCGACCCACGCCAATATTAATCAATTCTTTTATTGCATCAATTTGGTCTTCTGTCAACTGCTTCACGAGAGATCCTCTAGAAGCTAAAAACTTGTCGGACGGTCTGGCGTAGCTCATCTTCTTTTGGTGGCTTATTGATAAAAGCAGTTGCTCCTAAGTTATATCCTCGCTGACGAGAACTTTCTTGAATATCTGCCGAGATAATAATTGTGGGAATAGCCAATCCCTGTTCTTTTAAAGTGTGGAGCAATTCAAACCCATTCATGTCAGGCATGAGAATGTCTGTTACTAAACAATCTGGAGCGCGATCGCGAACAATACTTAATGCTTCTTTACCGTTAGTCGCCTCCCAAATCTCATAGCCATCAGCTTGCAAAAATTTGCGAATCATCCGGCGGCTGAATGCAGCATCATCAACTATCAAAACAGATATCATTGCCGATCTTCTAAGCTATTACCTATCATATTATCGAAAAGATCGACAGAAAGTATTTCACGCATCACTCACCGACGACAAATAGCAAAAGACAAATTTACATCTACCTAGAGTCAGTGTAGTATAGGCTATCAAATATACGATGTATTTAATTCCTATCAGTCATGGAGTCACTCGAAATCGATGACGATATCAAAGCATTTTTAGTTGAAAGTTACGAAAATCTGAATCAGATCGAGCAAGTTATTCTCAATCTAGAAGATAATTCTGCAAATTCCGAACATTTAACTCGTATTTATCGCGCCCTCCATACAATTAAAGGTAACTGCGGTTTTTTACCGTTGCCCAAACTAGAATCAGTCGCCCATGCAGGAGAAAATTTACTAGGAAAATTGCGGGAACAGCATTTCACTCTCAATCCCCAGATTGTCAGTATTTTACTTCAAACTGTCGATGCAATTCGCCAAATCTTAGCCCAAATTGAAGCGACTGGCAATGAGGGAGATGGCGATTATGCCGCACTCATTGCAGCGTTGGAGAGAGTAGGGAGTGTGGGAGAGGGGGGAGACAAGGGAGAGGGGGGAGACAAGGGAGACAAGGGAGAGGGGGGAGACAAGGGAGACAAGGGAGAGGGGGAACCAATTCTAGCCACTAGCCACCAGTCACCAGTCACTCTCTACTGTCAACCGTCAGCCGTCAACAACCAACAACCAACTACCAACTACCAACTACCAAATACCAACCCATCAGATTCTACAATTCGGGTGAATGTGGAACTGCTCGATCGCGTGATGAATTTAGTGGGTGAGTTGGTTTTGGCTCGCAACCAAATGGTACGATTTGCCGAGACTGTGCCAGATTCAGACTTGACTGAGACTTGCCAACGATTGAATCAAGTGACGACTCAGTTACAGGAAGAGGTACTGAAAACTCGGATGCAACCGATCGCCACGATTTGGCAGAAATTTCCTCGTGCGATCCGCGATTTGGCGATCGCCTCTGGAAAGCAGGTGCAAGTGGAAATGAATGGTGCGGATACGGAACTAGACCGCAGCGTGCTAGAAGCAATTAAAGACCCTTTAACTCATATTGTTCGCAATTGTATCGCTCACGGAATTGAAACGCCTGAAATTCGCAGCAGTCGCGGGAAGCCGATTCAGGGTAAGCTTGCTCTCCATGCTTGGCATGAAGGTGGCACTGTTAAGATTGAAATTAGCGATGATGGTAACGGGATCGATCCGCAACAGCTCAAACAGCAAGCGCAAAAACTTGGAATTCTCAGTGCAGTGGAAGCAGAAAAGATCGGCGAAGCGGAAGCACTGAATTTAATTTTTGTATCTGGTTTTTCGACAGCAGCGCAAGTCACCAATCTATCTGGAAGGGGTGTAGGGATGGATGTGGTGAAAACTAATTTGGATGCGATCGATGGCAAGGTTGAGGTTGATAGCCAGGTAGGACAAGGAACAAAATTTAAGCTGAAAATTCCCTTAACGCTGGCAATTATTCCTGCCTTGATTGCTGATAGTGGGAACCATCGTTTTGCCATTCCTCAAGTAAGCATTCAAGAATTAGTACAACTGGAAGTTGAGACATCTTTACTTGAGATTGAAACATTCTACGATATTCCTGTATATAGGTTGCGTGGCAAATTATTGCCTTTGGTCTATCTCAATCAAACATTACAACTACAGGCAGTAAGAGCCGATGCAGAGATTATTAATATAGTTGTCATCAATGCGGACAATTACTGCTTTGGTTTAGTTGTCGATGAAATTCAAGATATCCAAGATATTGTCGTCAAACCTTTGGGCAAACAACTGCGAGATGTCTCAGCTTTTGCTGGAGCAACAATTCTTGGCGATGGCAAAATAGCATTAATTATCGATGCCGTTGGTTTAGCAAATTGTGCTGGAGTTACTTCGCAATTACAGCAGCAACTGGCGATCGCTACAGCTACAGCAGTAGAAGAACGCACGGGCGATCGCCAATCGATCTTGCTTTTTCATGGCGGATCGGGCGCACGAATGGGTCTGCTGATGTCTCAGGTTTTCCGTTTAGAAGAATTCGATCCGATCGCGGTGGAAATTGTGGCAGCTCGACCAGTGGTGCAATACCGAAATACAATTTTGCCCTTGATTTACTTGCATCAAATATTTGGTAATTCTGATGTTTCTAAAAGCAGATCCCTCCAACCCCCCTTGACAAGGGGGGCAATATCTCCTCAATTGTCCTCTGATTTCCCTGAAAGCAGATCCCCCCAACCCCCCTTGACAAGGGGGGCAATATCTCCTCAACTGTCCTGGGCAAGGGAGGCTACAAATGGGAAAGATGATAAACTGCAAGTCATTGTTGTGGAGCTAGATCGAGAGCGCAGCCTTGGCTTGGTAGTAGAACGCATTCTCGATATTGTTGAGGAACCATTGGCGATCGCGGGTCATGCGACTCGATCCGGTATCCTGTATTTGGCAGCTATTCAGGGTCAAGTTACCGAAATTCTCGACCTGCATACAATAGTTCAAATTGCCTATCCATATTTACTTCAATCAGTTAACAGTTAACAGCGGTCGGTTATCAGCGATCGACAATCAAATGACAAATGACATCCTTGCAAACATTTTCTAACTTAAATAGAGTTATATAAACATGACTGAAGTTCAGCAATATTGTACTTTTTTTATTAACAAAATTCATTTTGGGATTGACATCAAACAGGTAGAAGAAGTCATTCGGGTTCCTGAGATAAATCCCGTACCCCTTGCGCCTGTTGATATTTGTGGTTTAATTAATCTGCGCGGAAAAATTGTGACGATAATCGATTTGCAATGTAGGCTAGGAATGGGTCAGAGCTTGCTATCTTCTACCTCCGATCCAGAGTTAGATGAAGAATTTTTGGCTCATAACATTATAGTTCAGACTAAGGATGAGATTGCTGGCTTGCTAGTAGAAGACATAGGCGATATGTTGGAGTTTACATCAGATCGGTTTGAATCTTCACCCGCTACGCTAGCAGGTCAAATGCGAAAATTATTACGAGGTGCATATTCATTATCACAAGGTTTTTTGATGATTTTAGATATTGAGAAAGTTTTAAAAGTTTAGATTAACGATTTTGGTCGCGCAAAGCCAAGGACACTTACGTGCGGGGGTATCCCCCGTTGAGTTAAAGTGTCCGCGCAAAGACGCAGAGCGGATTCTTGTATGGTAGGTGCAGAGAATGCATCGCATACTCAAAATTTAAATTAGCAAGGGGGAAGTTCTACTAATGGCTGATGTCAATAAATCTAATCAATCGGCTACAGAAAGCTTGGAATCTTCAGAAAATTCCGAAAGATTGCCAAATAGAAAAGCAACTCAAACAGTTAGTAAAGCTAGAACGAGTACGAGACAAAGAAATAATAATCAAGCCCAACTAAAACCGCTATTAAAAGCTATACAAGCGGTCAAAAATGGCGATCTAACCGTGCGTTTGTCTGAAGGAAATGGGTTAGGTGAGGTTGCCCAAGAGTTTAATCAAATGGTAGCTCAAATCAATCTTTTTGCGGGCGAAGTGACGCGGGTAGCGCGAGAACTGGGAACCGAAGGCAAACTAGATGCTCGTGCTACCGTTGAGGGTGCTGCTGGGACTTGGAAAGAGCTGATCGACAATACAAATGCAATGTCTGCCAATCTCGCAGAGCAGATTAGAAGCATTGCTGATGTGACATCAGCTATATCTCAGGGTAATCTCTCTCAACAAATTGAAGCGCAAAATGCAGGGGAGTTTCAGAACTTGACGGAGAGCGTCAATCAGATGATCGCCAATCTCAAAGCTTCCATGAAACAGATTGCCGATATATCAACTACAGTCGCTTCTGCTGCGGAAGAAACGACAGCAGTAAGCACCGAAATGGCAGAAAACGCGACTCAAACTGCCGAACAAGCAACATCTGCTTCCGCATCCGCCGAACAAGTGAGTACCAATGCTACCAGCGTCGCTACAGCAGTAGAAGAAATGAACGCCAGCATTCGCGAGATTGCTAAAAACGCAGCCGTAGGAGCGCAGGTAGCTAATACAGCCGTTAAAACTGCCGATCGCACCAACGATACAATTACCAAATTAGGGCAAAGTAGCGGTGAAATTGGCAAAGTCATCAAGGTGATTACATCTATTGCCCAGCAGACAAATTTATTAGCGCTGAATGCCACAATTGAAGCAGCAAGGGCAGGAGAGGCAGGTAAAGGTTTTGCTGTCGTGGCAAGCGAGGTGAAGGCATTAGCCAAACAAACCGCTAGCGCTACAGAAGATATCAGTCAACGAATTGAAGCAATTCAAACTGATACCAAGAGTGCGATCGAGGCGATCGTCCAAATTACCGACATTATCAATCAGATTAACGATATCCAAAATACGATTGCCAGTGCTGTAGAGGAGCAAACTGCAACGACAAATGAAATCTCCCGCAACGTTGCCGAAGCCGCTAAAGGGACTACTGATATTGCCAAAAATATTGGCATCGTTGCCCGTAACGCTCAAGCTACAACCGCAGGTGCTAGTAATACATACCAAGCAGCTGCCGAACTAGCTCGTATGGCTGCCCAACTGCAAAAAGTCGTAAATCAGTTCATTTACTAATCATTTCATTGACTAAATTGTCAAATGACTAATGCCAAAAATCCGAGTTCTCGTAGTTGACGATGCAGTGGTTGTGCGCAGCCGCCTGAGTAAGCTGCTAGCTGAAGATCCAGAATTGGAAGTGGTGGGAGTAGCGGCGAATGGTCGCATTGCACTAGCAAAAATTGCTCAACTCAATCCTAATGTGGTGATTTTGGATGTGGAAATGCCAGACATGGATGGCTTAGCAACTTTAGCAGCGATCCGGCAGACCTATCCCCATATAGCTGTCATCATGTTTAGCACTTTCACCCGCGCAGGGGCGATCGCAACTTTGGATGCTCTATCTCTAGGTGCATCAGATTATGCTACCAAGCCGAGTCACTTAGGCAATATCGAAGCTATCCGCCAACATGTTTTTGACGACTTAGTGCCGAAAATAAAACTGTTCGGGACAAAGCAAGTCAAAAGTCAAAAGTCAAAAGTCAAAACACAGGAGTCAGGAGTCAGGAGTCAGGAGTCAGGAGCCTGCAGTAATTTTTCTCCCTCAGATCCCCCAGCTGTCTTCTCCCCGACTCCCAAAATCGTCGCCATCGGCGTTTCTACCGGAGGACCAAACGCTCTAGCCGTGTTGCTATCGCAACTGCCAGCAGATTTTCCCGTACCAATTGCGATCGTGCAGCATATGCCACCAATGTTTACTCAACTGTTAGCAGAACGGCTTGCTGCCAAGTCCCGCTTAAAAGTCGCTGAAGCTGTTTCAGGGAGAGTGCTGGAGCCTGGACAGGTTTGGATTGCCCCAGGAGATTTTCATCTCGCCGTGCAACGGGATGGCAAGGTTGTGCGCCTAGTCACCCACCAAGCGCCACCAGAAAACTCCTGCCGTCCCTCCGTCGATGTCTTATTTAGCTCAGTCGCAGAAGTCTTTGGTGCAAGCGCGATCGCAATTGTCTTAACAGGTATGGGTCAAGACGGATTGCGGGGTTGCCAGCAGCTACGCGAGGCTGGGGGGCGAGTTTTAGTTCAAGATGAAGCGAGTAGCGTAGTTTGGGGAATGCCGGGGTTTGTAGCTAATGCCGGACTTGCTAACCGAGTGCTGCCGATCGACCAAATGGCAGATGAAACGATCCGCCAAGTGTGTAATAATACCTAAAATATAGTTAATATTTTTAGATCGCAATGTTCAAAGTCTGTAACAAACAGACAACAGACATTAGTAAAATTAGTTTTCAGTATCTTTGTCAACTAGTTTATCAACATTCGGCGATTGTGCTGGATGCCAGTAAAGACTATTTAGCAGAGCTACACTTAAAACCAATAGCAGAAACAGCGGGATTTGATTCCTTAAATAGTTTTGTAGAACATTTACGATCGCAGCCATTTGGCAATTTGCATGTCCGAGCGATCGAGGCACTGAGCATCACTGAAACATCATTTTTCCGCGATCGTCATCCATTTGAAGTACTCAAAAATTTCACGCTACCAGAATTAATCTCGCGACGGGCAAAAGAGCGATCGCTTAAGATTTGGTGTGGAGCTTGCTCCAGCGGTCAGGAACCTTATAGCCTTGCGATACTGATCCGCGAACATTTTCCTCTACTAACAACTTGGGATTTGCAGATAATTGCCAGCGACTTTTCTAGCCAGATCCTTGCCCGCGCCCGTCAAGGTCGCTACAAGCAGTGGGAAATTCAGCGCGGATTGCCCGCCGATCTACGAGAGAAATACTTTCAGTTTCAGCAACAGCAGCAGAACTGGGAGATTAAAGACCAAATCCGCCAGATGGTTGAGTTTCGTCAAATCAATCTTATTCATCCGTGGTTATCAATGCCAGCAATGGATGTTATCTTCCTGCGAAATGTGTTGATTTACTTTGATACTGATACAAAGAAATCCACTCTCAAAAAAGTTAGACAGCAATTAAGACCGGACGGCTACTTATTTCTCGGTGGTAGTGAAACCACAATTTATCTAGATGAATCGTTTGAACGAATACAGCAGGAAGGAGGCGTATGCTATCGTTTGCGGTGAACATTTATCAGGGAGCAGGGGACAAGGGGGAGAAGGGGGAACTCGCTCTTCCCCGCGACCGAAGGGAGTGGGGATTAGGGGGCGAAGGGGGACAAGGGGGACAAGGGAGCGGTCAACCATCAACCATCAACCATTGTTTATAACTGGAATTGCCGAGTTGACTAAAGATAACAAAGTACCGTTCTGTTCCTGCCCGTTGGCGGCTAAATCACTGTGACATAGATAAACTCTTTCTCCTACACGCCCTAATAAATCGCGTAAAATTCGTCGCAGTCTTTCCGTATCGGCGCTTAAATCGTCCTCCGCCGTCCAAGGGCGACCGAAGCGATGTTGTAAAAATAACGGCGCACCGTATAAAGTTGCCGCACCACCACGCGACCACAAGGGAGAGCCTGCATCTAACCAAAATTGCCAGCGATGAAACCGCCGACTGGAACGATATTGGAAGATTGTTGCTAAGGTGACAGCACGACTAGCAGTACCAATCGGACGCACGGGATAAGAATTTGCTGTAATTGTACCTCGTCGTAGCAGTTGAATGAATTGAGCGATCGTAATGTGAGCAGGAGTATCGATCCCTTCAGACTGCCGCAGCCGCGCATCGATTTCCCAATAGTGTTGAGCAGTCTCTAGTAATTCTCGTAATGCTGCTAACTGGTCGTAGGGAAGGTTACTACCTTGCCAGAGAAATTTCTGAATAGCGCGATCGAGTAGAACAATGGGACTGGGGAGAAGCCGTTGTTCTTGCTGCGATCGCTGATCTTCAATCCACTGCACGATCTGAGCATAAGCTAAACTTGCCGCATATCCCAAGCGATCCCAGCGATCGTAAGTAGTTGCTGGGAGTAAATTTGGATGTTCTGGGTGCGGTTGGAAGCAGTAGTCGGCAATCAAGCCAGCACGGACAGGATCGATTTGGAATTCGGAATTCGGAATTCGGAATTCGGAATCAATTGTGACTTGTGAGGAGTAAGGAGTGACTTGTCTTGCTCCCTCAGCTCCCTGGGCTCCTTCAGCTCTCTTCCCCCTGCTCCCTATTCCCTGCTTTCCTGCCTCTCGTCTCGTACTTAATACTACTAACATTTCCGCTACCATATCTCGATCGACTAAACGTCCTAAACCTGGGTAGACGAGGGTGAGGAGGGTGAGTAAGGCTCGGATAATCGGAGAACTTGTCAATGGGCGTTGGTCGTTCAGGGATTCGACAAAGATCCCGTGTTTAGTCAGAATTTCTACTAGGGTATAACGGGCGATCGCATCTAAACCAGGCGCAATTAAAGCAATTTCCTGCGGCTGAATCTGTCCCGATTTAATCGCTTGAATGATGAAATCGGCAGTTTGTCGCAGTAAGTCGCCCCGCGATATGGTTTGGATTGCTTGCACTGATTCTGGTAGCGAAAACAGTGCCAGTGGTTCCGTGACTAACTCTACTACTGGCGTTGCCAAATCGTCAGCCAGCGCGATCGAGGAAGGTTGGATAAATTCTATCTGACAGCGCTTTGCTAAGCCTTGCAAGTATTCGGGATCGGCTCCTAGTCCCAAACGCACGGCTCCATCGGGATTATAAGTAAACGCACCAACCGCCCCTCGGTCGAGGAGAAACTCAAACAAATCGCGGGCTATAGCTGGATAATCATCGACATCATCCGCCAGAATGTAGCGATAGCGTCGTAGTAAATGCTGCTGATAGTAGGGATCGCCTAAAAGATACTTGCTGTAGAGTTCTGTCGTGATTCCATAAGTCAAAAACCCCCTCTCCCAACACCAATTGCGCCACTGTAAGATTAGGGAGTCGGGAGTCGGGAGAGTGGCTAGTGGCTGGTGGCTAGTGGCGCGTGGTTTTTCTCCCTCAGCTCTCTTTTCCTCTTGTCCCTCTTCCAGTGCTGCGAGAATAGACCCCACATCTTCAATCGCAGTGCCGCTATTTGCTGCTAACTGCAAGATATCCAGTAGGCGACGCACCCAACGAGACTCGCTTACCCCTGCTGGACGGGGAATTTCATCTAGCTGCTGTCGCCACAGGCGCGTGGCTAATTCCTGTTCGGTTTCTGGGCGCAAACGCACGGGAAACTGAGCTTTTAGCCCCAAAATCTGGAGCAGCAGGGGCCAAAATAAAGTGACTTCATCTTGAAAAAAACCTAATAAGGTTTTAGCGCGAATCGGATATTTACCATCTGTTGCTGCCGCTAATCGATCTCGTAATTCCCGCCGATTATCGTCATTTGCTGCTAAGACTAAAACTGCTGGTTCTCCTTGATGAGGATATAAGCGCTGTCGTCTCTCAGGGGACTGTTGGCGATCGCCTGCTTGCAACCACGTACAAAACTGTTCGACTAAACGAGTCGTTTTGCCGCTGCGAGTAGAACCAACCATCCAAACCGAAATAATTCGCACTAACTCTATCCTCGGAGATTTGTTAATATACCCGGTATGTTAATCAGTGACCAGTGACCAGTTATCAGTCATCAGTGACTAGCGAGCGATTGCTGGTGACTAGAGATCAGAATTCAACCACTAGCCACTAGCCACTAACCACTATAAACTTGACTCAAGGCTGGCGATGAGAAATTATAGTTGGACGCAAAAAATTTATGTTTTCTTACGCTCTGCCCAACAGTGGTATTTTGACACGCCAGAGCGATCGCTCGATGAAGCTTACAAAGCTGCACTTCTAATTAAGACGATCGAAGATGAGCATTTTGGTGGTCGGAAAATCTCACCAGAATATGCCAGTTTCGGACGCAATACGATGGCGATGTTTGAGTCAGATCTGAAAAAACATCTGAAAACGATTCGCATGAGACTCGTTGAGTTTAATGCCAGTCGTACTATTTTTGGAGATCCCAATCAAACTATTACTAAATTATCTAGGCAAGATGGGATAAATTTTAACAGGGATTCTTTTGCTATACAACAGAAAAATAATCCATCATTAATTTTAGAAAAACTTAGATTTATTGATGAGATCGCATCGAGATATCAGGAAGAAAAAAAAGAAAATCTTCCCGCGATTAAGCCTCAAGTTATGCGACCGGATGCAGTTTTCAATAACCGAGATCTTCAAAGTACTCAAGAAAGACTTCGCTCCAATTCTATTGAAAATTCAGAGAAAAATAATAAACCTAGTAGTAAAACCGAAGAGACAGGTGTATTACCTCGCTCGATCTTAAGTACCCTGAACCGACTGAAAGTAGAATTAGATCCGAGCGCTGAAGAAGAAGTTGTCAAAAATTTTCGTACTTCGCAAAGAAGAACTCTCATTTCAGTTAGATTAGTATTGTTACTAGTTATAGTTCCTTTTCTGACTTTTCAAATTTCAAAAAATTTAGTGATTGGACCGCTTGTCGATCGCTTCCGCAATCCCGAACAGGCTACGATGTTCCTCAACTATGAAATGGAAGAAAAAGCATTAGAAGAGATGCGGAAGTCTGAGGAAAGATTGAAATTTCAAAGTTTTCTAAATGGAGGTGAAGAACTCTCTGCAGTTGAGATTGAAAAGAGGCTGCAAGAGAGGGTAGCAGAAATTGCTGAGGAATTCCGTGCTGAAAGTTCCAATGCAATTAAAAATGTTTTTGCTGACTTACTTTCTGTTGGTGCTTTTATCTGGCTGCTACTCATGAGTAAGCGAGAACTCGCTGTTTTGAAAGAGTTTTTCGATCAAATTGTTTACGGTTTAAGCGATAGTGCAAAAGCATTTATTATTATTTTATTTACAGATGTATTTGTTGGATTCCACTCTCCTCATGGTTGGGAAGTGATTTTATCTAGCGTGTCCAGACACTTAGGATTACCAGAAAATCATGATTTTATCTTCTTATTTATCGCGACATTTCCCGTAATTCTCGACACGATTTTTAAATACTGGATTTTCCGTTATCTCAACAGAATTTCTCCTTCTGCTGTAGCGACTTACCGCAATATGAACGAATAGTAGGATAAAAGTCAAAAGGCAAAAGTCAAAAATTTGTAGGATACGTTAGATAATGCACTGAAAAGACAAAAATTTGTAGGTTATTTTAGATGATTGAAATACATACAAAATAGCCTGCGGAGGCAGGCTGATTTGTAAGCGTTATTTCATCTGAGCGAACTAACTACCTGAGATGGCAAACTGTAGCTGACAACAGGAGGAATTCCTGCTAAGTCGAGAATTTGGGGGATCAAATCTTCTCGTTTCACTGCCATCATATGTACGCCGTCGCAAAGTTGACGAGCAATTTGCACTTGTTCGGCAGCAATTTTTACCCCTTCTGCTAAAGGCTCTTTGGCTTGGGCAAGGCGATCGATAATATGTTCGGGAATGTTTACGCCAGGAACGCAGCGATTGATAAATTGAGCATTTTTAGCCGATTTTAATAAGAAGATACCTGCTAAAACTGGCTTGTTACAACCACCTGCAATCTGAGTCATAAACTTTTCTAGGCGATCGAAATCAGTAATCAACTGACTTTGGAAAAACTGCGCCCCTGCTGCTAGTTTGCGTTCAAAGCGACTTTGCAATCCCGACCAACTTTTGCACTGCGGATCGACAGCCGCACCGACAAACAAATCTGTCGCCCCATCTGTCAAAGGTTTATCATCGCAGTCTAAGCCTTGATTCATTTTGCCGATCAGTTGTAGCAGCCTTACCGACTCTAAATCGAAGACACTTTTAGCATCAGTGCGATCGCCTGCTTTGACAGGATCGCCAGTTAAAGCCAAGATATTGTGGATGCCCAGGGCATGTGCGCCCAGCAAGTCGGCTTCTAAACCAATGCGGTTGCGATCGCGACAGGCAACTTGACAAATCGGTTCGATCCCCTGCTGTGAGAGAATAACGGATGAGGCAAAAGAAGACATCCGTACTACGGCACGGCTACCATCTGTGATATTGACTGCGTGTACCCGTCCTTTAAGCGCCTGCGCCATTTGGAGCATGTGGCTGGGATCGCCACCCTTGGGAGGGGCAACTTCAGCTGTCACTAAAAACTCTCTGGCTTTAACGGCTTTGCGAAATGAATTTAAACGGGTTGTATTATGCATCAGATTTCAGTTTTAGTTATTAGGTATAGGTTATAGCACTGCACCCTGAAAACCTGACTCACTCTAAAGCGGTACGGAGAAGCCCAAAGCTGTTTTAACTTTGCTCAGGGTATCGTTAGCGATCGCGGCTGCTTTTTGCTTGCCATCGCGCAATACTGACTCTAGATATCCCTTATCTGCCATTACCTCGTTGTACTTATCTTGAATCGGTTTAAGGGCAGCGATCGCTGTTTCGGTTAGCAGTGGTTTAAATTGTCCCCAGCCCATATCTTGACACTCTGCCGCAACCTCCTGCTTGGTTTTGCCAGATAGTAGCATATAAAGAGTCAGAAGATTATTACATTCCGGTCTTTCGGGGTCGTCGAATACCAAGCCGCGAATCGGATCGGTCTTACAGCGCTTAATTTTTTGTTGAATTTGGTCTGGTGTATCCAGCAAATTAATTCGACTCAACTCTGAGGGGTCTGACTTCGACATTTTTTTGGTTCCGTCTGTCAGACTCATCACCCTTGCGCCTTCTGCCCGAATCAAAGGTTCTGGTAACTTCAACACTGGGTTTTCGCGGGCAAATTGATAGTTAAATCGCGCTGCAATGTCGCGCGTCAGTTCCAAGTGCTGCTTTTGATCTTCTCCCACTGGGACTTTATCAGCTTGATAGAGCAAAATATCTGCTGCCATTAAAACGGGGTAGTCTAGCAGACCAGTATTGACATTTTCCCCCTGCTTAATGGCTTTCTCTTTAAACTGGATCATGTCTTCCAGCCAGTTGAGGGGTGTAATGCAATTGAGCAACCATGTCAATTCGCTGTGGGCGGAAACGTGGGACTGGACGAAAATGTTGGCATACTTTAAATCGATCCCACAGGCTAGATAAAGCGCCGCGATCGTATAAGTATCGGCTGCTAGGGTTGCCGGATTATGCGGTACGGTGATGGCGTGTAAGTCTACCACGCAGAAAAAGTTATCGTACTGGCTTTGTCCTTCTACCCAGTTGCGAATTGCTCCTAAGTAATTACCTAAGTGTAGATTGCCAGTTGGTTGAACTCCTGAAAGAACGCGCATCGCCATAAATTATTAACTTGAACTTGAACTGGGTATGGAAGGGATTTTGTTGGTGGTGTGGGTCTATTTACTTTAGTTTCCCATTTTCTCCCGCTCTCGGCACGCGATCGCGACTGATAGAATCGAAAAATACGCGCTTGATTCTCAAAAATGGCTAAAGTCTTCGATCGCATTACGGACGAACTACAAGCATTCATTGCTACCCAACACATCTTTTTTGTAGCGACTGCACCCATCAGTTCAACTGGGCATATTAACGTTTCACCCAAAGGTTTAGACAGCTTTCGCATTCTCTCCCCCAATCGCGTTGCTTATTTAGACTTAACGGGTAGCGGAAACGAAACATCAGCCCATTTACAAGAAAACGGGCGCATCACTCTCATGTTTTGCGCCTTTCAAGGTTCGCCGTCCATTCTGCGACTTTACGGCACAGGCTATACAGTATTACCAGATCGTGCTGAGTGGGATAACCTACACTCCTTGTTTCCACCGACACCAGGAACGCGCCAAATTATCGTCGCCGAGATCGATCGCGTGCAGACATCCTGCGGCTTTGGCGTACCGCTATACGAACACCAAGGCGAACGAGAAAACCTTATCAAGTGGGCGCACAAAAAAGGCGAACAGGGATTACAAGACTATCAAAAGCAAAAAAACCTTGTCAGTATCGACGGCTTACCCACACCCCTAGCAGCTAAAGAACCTTCGTAGATATATTTGCAACTACCCAGATCCCTCGCTAACCCTTTGCGCCTCTGCGCCTTTGCGTGACATGACACGTGACTTGTGAGGGCGGGTTTACAAAGCAACTCCGAATTTAGTCAATCTAGTCGATAAACCCGCCCCTACGGTCATGACGATCGCTTGAAAAAACTACAGACCAGATCGCCAGGATCGTCCGATCTAAAAGGCACAACCCGATCTTTTTGAACTTTAACGCGATCGCGGCAATTATAAACCTCCGTACCCCCTTTCACACCATCTACACTGACATCTGCCCGATATTCCCAATAATTTTTAGCACTGCGTTGAATACTCAGAATGCAGATCTGATGTCCGTCGCGAGTCCGACAAACACTAGCAGCCGCAGGAAACGCGATCGCTAACGAAAGTAATAATATCGCAACAATAATCCTCAACCGAAACGACCTTCCACATAATCCTGAGTACGAGGATCGTTAGCCTCGGAGAAGATTTTCTCCGTTTCGTCGAACTCCACCATCTGACCGATCCGACTCTCATCCGTGCTAAAAAATGCCGTATAGTCAGATACGCGGGCGGCTTGTTGCATATTGTGAGTCACGATCGCGATCGTCAGTTCTCCGCGCAAACTGTGAATTAATTCCTCAATCTTCATCGTCGAGATCGGATCGAGGGCGGAAGCAGGTTCATCCATCAACAAAATCTTAGGTTTGACAGCTAGCGCCCTAGCAATACAGAGACGCTGCTGTTGTCCGCCTGATAAACCCAAAGCCGATTTTTTCAGATTATCCTTGACTTCATCCCACAAAGCCGCACCCTTGAGAGCAGATTCAACGATATCATCCAACTGCATCCGCGACGGACGAGACTGCGCTCTTACACCATAAGCCACGTTATCGTAAATACTCATGGGGAAAGGATTAGGCTTTTGGAATACCATGCCGATTTCGCGGCGCAGGCGATTCAGGTTGACACGGCGATCGTAAATATCTTGACCGAAAAACTCTACCTGACCCTCAACTTTAACTTTACCTTCCAGTTCGCTAATTCTGTTAAGGGCTTTAATAAAAGTCGATTTACCACAGCCAGAAGGACCGATAATCGCGGTAACTTGTCCTTGGTAAATATCCATTGTCACCTTATCGATCGCCTTACGAGTGCCATAGAAAAAATTTAGGCTTTTCACTCGCAGCGCTGGAATTAAATTTGTTGCTACTGATTTTGTGTAATTCATGGATTGGGGAGTCGGGAGTCAGGAGTCGGGAGACAAGGAGGACAAGGGAGAGCTTCTAGTCACTAGCCACTAGCCACTAGCCACTAGTCACTGTCTTCTTCTGGTTGCTAGACGCGAGATAATACTAATACATAAAACTAGTCCTACTAAAACTAAAGCCGCAGTCCATGCCATCTGGTTTTGCCCAAGGTCGGGAGAGTTAGCGTAGTTGTAAATCAGGACGGATAACGAGGGGGTAGGATTAAACAATCCATCGGGCCAGCTAATACTAAATAAAGCGGTAAATAGTAGCGGTGCTGTTTCACCAGCGGCGCGGGCAACAGCGAGTAAAACGCCTGTAGTGATGGCGGGAATTGCCGCAGCAACGACAACGCGGAAGGTTGTTTGCAGACGATTTGCGCCCAAGGCGGCGGAACCCAAGCGTTGGTGATTGGGGATCAGTTTCAAAGCTTCTTCCGTCGTCAGCGCTACGATGGGCAGCATGATGACTGCCAGGGCAAAACCTCCAGCTACAGCAGAAAATTGCGTAACTTTGTTCAAGATCAAAACGCCGTAAGCAAATACACCTGCAATGATTGAAGGTATACCCGTGAGAATAGTAATAATAAATCGGATCGAGCTGCCAATAGCTGTATTTCTACCAAATTCAGATAAGAAAATCCCTGTCAGCACTCCTACTGGAATTGCGATCGCCGAAGCAATACCTACCATCATTAAAGTACCCAAGATCGCATTACCAAAACCATTGGGAACGTCCGTTACGCCTACGGGGGCAGGTATATTTGTAAACACAGCCCAGCTAAAGTTTTGACCACCCCTCAGCAGAATTTCGAGCAAGATCGATCCTAGAGGTAATATAGCTAGAGCCGTTAATAGCAGAGCGATCGCAGTCATACCGCTATTAAAAACCGCTCTATAAGTAGGCAAAGGACGGCGTAATTCTGCTGCCAAAGATGGATCTATCTTTTCTACGATTGGGCGATCGTTCATAGATATTGAGTCTAAAAATTGGTTACGGGGAAAGATTGAAGATATCAGGATGAATTTACATCACAGCGATCGCTATTTAATTTAATCAATTGTGTCGGCTAATAAATTTTACCAGAGCCACTGAAGCAATATTTACCAGTAGCGTGACTAAAAACAAAATCAAAGCTAAGTACATTAACGCACCGACGTGCAATCCATCTAATGCTTCACCAAACTCATTCGCTAGCACAGATGGAATCGTATATGCCACATCTAACAATGAAGGGCTGATTTGTGCTGTATTTCCGATTACCATCGTTACAGCCATTGTTTCCCCTAACGCTCGTCCGAGTGCCAAAATTGCCGCTCCAACTATACCAGAAATACCTGCTGGTAACAGCACGCCGAAAATAGTTTCCCAACGGGTTGCACCCAAAGACATCGAACCACTGCGTAATTCCTTTGGTACGGCAAGTAGAACTTCGCGGCTAATTGCTGCCATTGTCGGCAAAATCATAATCGCCAGAATTACGCCTGCACTCGACATCCCATAGCCTACAGGCGGAGTGCTAAACAGGGGTATCCAAGCGAAATGGTCGTAAAGCCATTGTTGAATCGGTTGCAAAAACGGAATCAGTACGAAAATGCCCCACAGACCGATAATGACGCTAGGAATAGCGGCAATCAACTCTACCATGAAAGCAATGGGCGATCGCACTGAAGCAGGCAAAATATCTTCGCTCGTAATTAACGCTACTGCTAATCCCACGGGAACGGCAATTAACATGGCGAGTGCCGAACTGACTAAAGTGCCAAAAATGAATGGCAGTGCCCCAAATTTGAGATCTGCTACATTCCATTCTTGACTCCACAAAAAACCCAGCCCAAATTGTCGAATAGCTGGCAGGGCATTTTCAAAGATAATCCAGCTAATCCAAAAAAGTAGGGCTACCATAGCAAATGCCAAGCCATATACCAGCCAGGTAAACCCTTGGTCGAACCACGCAAATTTTCCTGAAGATGCAGTTAAATCTATCTCTGACTTAAGAGGAAACTGCCGATTATTTTCTACATGTGGTTCTGACATACATCATTTGTTTGAAATCAACTATATAGAGACGTTACCTGTAACGTCTCTACATGCAATTATCTACTTCACTTCGCTTTTCACAGTCTGTACGACTTGACCGGCAACCTTAGCAGGAATGCGCGTGTAGTTGAGTTGACCGTTAATTGCCTGACCGTCAGTCATCATCCACTCTACCATCCGTTTGACGGCATCAGCTTTACCTGGCTGTTCGTAGTTTCTATAAACCATAATCCAGGTCAAACCGACAATTGGATATCCAGAGTCAGGATTGCCAAGTAGATCGTAGTTTACGCGAAAATCAGGATTGAACTTCACACCTTCTAAAGCTTGGTCTGCTGCCTCTTGAGTTGGTGATATAAATTCCCCTTTGCTGTTTTGCACTTGTGCCATTGGAATTTTATTTTCACTAGCAAAAGCAGCCTCTACATAGCCAATGCTACCAGGAGTCCGCTGCACGATTTGAGCTACACCAGGATTGCCTTTGCCTTTAAGGGGGCTACCAGCCCAAGAAGGAGCGCGATTAGGACCGATTCTACCTTTAAAGTAGGGACTCATGGCGCTGAGGGCGTTGGTGAAGATAAAGCTCGTACCGCTAGCATCAGCACGGACGGCAAGTCTAATAGGCTGATTTGGTAATTTTGCCCCAGGATTATCAGCGGCGATCGCCGGATCGTTCCAATTCTTAATTTGACCTGCAAAAATCTGTGGTAAGACTTTACGAGATAGTCTTAGCTCGTTAACGCCAGGAGCATTATACACCACGGCAACGGGACCGCCAGCTGTGGGGACGAATACCACGCCGTTCTTAACTTTTTTCACTTCTTCATCGGTCATGGCGTTATCGCTAGCGCCAAAATCGACTGAGCCAGCAATAAACTGTCTCACGCCGCCACCGCTACCAATTCCTTGATAGTTGACTTGAAGTGGCGGGTTAGCTTTACGCAACTCGCTAGCCCAGCGTTGATATAGGGGTTCTGGGAAAGTTGCCCCAGCACCATTGAGGGTAGCAGTTTGTTGCGCAATTCCCGTTAAACTAGCTCCCAAGGTAACTGTAGCTGCGACTGCTGAAGTCGCAACAACACGCTTCAGCGTAATTCCAGATAGCAGCATATTCTTCTGAGTCTCCTCATCCACTAATAGTAGTCAATCGCACAGACAATCTTAATAATCACGCACATAGTGGATGAACTCGTTATGCAAAACCTAACATTAGGTTAATTGTAGATTAATTGAAGTTTAAGCAGGGAAATGCTTCTAGCGCCAAGTAGCTCAATTGAATGCCAATACAAGCGGTTACGTGGAAACAAGAGTTTGATAGCTACTGAGTAGCAAATTTAACCGAAAACTCTCTATCAATGCCGATCTAGGAAAAAGCAGGAGATAACAACTTTTAGCTTGAAAGATGAATCGCGAGAAAACCATCTAGCAAAATGTAAATAACTGTTGCAAAAATGACAAAAATGTTTAGAAACTGTCCAGAAACCTATCAGAGCTTTAACCTAGAAAAATAAGAGATGTTAAAAGGAAATCTGATGAATATGAATAACATTCAAAAGTATCGCTTTGTCTGCACTCTGACATTTGGGGATATTTACGGTCAGATTATTGTCTGGTTGATCACTATCACCGTGAGTTTGGCTGCGGCAATGGCAATGATGGGTGCGAGAAAACCAATTTACGCCTTAGCGACTGTAGGACTCATTGTATTACTTTCTTTACCTTTCCTACTTTTTGCCTTCGTCACAACCCTGCTCAATCATATCGAACTGACAGCAACAGAACCAGGTACAAAATCTGAACCTATTCCTGGTAACGTTTCGCAGCAACAACCAGCGCCAGTTAGCTAGGGATGAGGGGTGAGGGAAAGGACAAGGGGGACAAGGGAAACAAGGGGGACAAGGAAGCAACTCCAATTCAAAATATAAAATTTTCTCACCCTCGCTCCTCAACGCCAGATGCTTCAAGTCGGGGAACCCGCCCAACGAACTGGCTCCTCCTCGCCCCTTGTTAAGCCACTATAGAGCTAGAGAACACTTTTTTAGCAAATAATGTAATTAAATGCTAGAACACGATGTCATTATTGTTGGCGGCGGACTGGCTGGCTGTCGTGCCGCAGTAGAAATTGCCCGCCTCGATCCGAGTTTGAATGTGGCTGTAGTGGCGAAAACTCACCCGATCCGCTCTCATTCTGTCGCCGCTCAAGGAGGAATTGCTGCAACGCTGAAGAATGTGGATGATAAAGATAGCTGGGAAGCCCACGCCTTTGATACCGTGAAAGGTTCCGACTATCTAGCCGATCAAGATGCAGTAGAGTTGCTAGCCCGTGAAGCCCCCGATGTGGTGATAGACCTAGAACATATGGGGGTGTTATTTTCTCGCTTGCCTGACGGTCGCATCGCCCAAAGAGCCTTCGGCGGACATTCTCACAATCGTACCTGCTATGCCGCAGATAAGACCGGACACGCTATTTTGCACGAACTCGTCAATAATTTACGACGGTACGGCGTACAGGTTTATGAAGAATGGTACGTGATGCGTCTGATTTTGGAGGACGGTCAAGCTAAGGGCGTGGTGATGTACCGCATTCTCGACGGACACATCGAAGTCGTACGCGCCAAAGCGGTGATGTTTGCTACGGGCGGTTACGGTCGAGTCTACAACACGACTTCTAACGATTATGCTTCGACAGGCGACGGATTGGCGATGGCAGCGATCGCAGGTCTGCCGTTAGAAGACATGGAATTCGTCCAATTTCACCCCACGGGATTGTATCCAGTAGGGGTATTGATCTCGGAAGCCGTGCGGGGAGAAGGAGCTTATTTAATTAATGCCGAGGGAGAGCGTTTTATGGCAACATACGCCCCCTCAAGGATGGAATTAGCGCCACGGGATATTACCTCTAGGGCGATCGCTTATGAAATTCGTGCCGGACGCGGCGTTTATCCCGATGGTCGAGCGGGTGGTCCCTGCGTGTATCTCGACTTGCGGCACATGGGCAGAGAAAAAATCATGAGCCGCGTCCCTTTTTGCTGGGAAGAAGCCCATCGACTCGTAGGAGTTGATGCCGTCCATCAGCCGATGCCCGTGCGTCCCACAGTCCACTATTCTATGGGTGGGATACCCGTGAATACAGACGGACAGGTGCGCCGTAGTGCCGAGCAGTTAGTGGAGGGATTTTTCGCGGCTGGAGAGTGTGCTTGTGTCTCCGTCCACGGTGCTAATCGCTTGGGGAGCAATTCTTTGTTGGAATGCGTAGTCTACGGACGGCGTACCGGAGCTGCGATCGCGCAATACGTCCAAAATCGTAAATTACCGGATATCCAAGAGCAACGCTATATCAACGAGGCAAAACAGCAAATCCAAGCCTTGTTAGAACAACCAGGAAAGCACCGGATCGAGCAAGTCCGTACGGCTTTTCAAGATGCTATGACGCAGCACTGCGGCGTATTTCGGACGGAAAGTTTGATGCAAGAAGGCTTACAACAATTGCAACAACTGCAACAGCAATCCGCGCAAATATATCTAGATGATAAAGGCAGTTGTTGGAATACAGAAATTATTGAAGCCTTAGAATTGGGGAGTTTAATTGTCGTCGGACAACTCATTTTACATTCAGCCCTCAACCGTCAAGAAAGCCGTGGCGCTCACTTCCGCGAGGACTTTCCGCAACGGGACGACAGTAATTTCCTCAAGCACACCCTCTCGTATTATTCCCCTGCTGGTATCGACCTACAATACAAACCCGTCGCAATTACTATGTTTGAGCCACAAGAACGGAAATATTAGGGATCGGTGTAGAGACGTTACATGTAAAGTCTCTACACCGATCCGCGATCGCTGTTTGACGACGCATCTCAGCAATGATATGTTAAGGATCAAATAAATTTGAAGGGGAGTAGCTACTGGCATCACAACTGTGCCAGATACCTGAATCAACATGCTGGCTTGCTGCCTGGTTCAGGTGACAATTGAGCGAAAAAAGTCATAAGTTCTTGTCTTCAACAAATGACCGATGACCAATGACGCTCTCTTGTCAGTGAGACCTTCACTAAGTTCACAGAGGAAGATTGTGAGCTTGGTGAGGTCTTTCGTAACTCGTCAAGCTCGCAAGCTCAAGTTAGTCAGCTACAAAGGAGCTTGAGAGAGTGCTAGCAGCCTTCATTGCCAGTTTTTTACTGATTGCGGTTTCAGAATTAGGAGATAAAACTTTTTTCATCGCTGCAATTTTGGCGATGCGTCATTCGCGACGGCTGGTGTTTGCTGGTGCAGTATCCGCTTTGGCAGCAATGACAATACTTTCTGTTTTAGTGGGACAAGTTGCGGCTTTGTTGCCTAAAACATACATTCAATATGCAGAAATAGCCTTGTTTCTTGGTTTTGGTTTGAAGCTGCTTTACGAAGCAAGTAAAATGCCAGTGAGTTCTTGCGATACAGAAATTATTCAAGAGGCAAAAACTGCGATTGAGAAAGCAGAATTTAATTTACCGAAAACTCAAAATGCCGGAGCAATTATTGCTGAGGCTTTCACGCTAACTTTTTTATCAGAATGGGGCGATCGCACTCAAATTGCAACTATTGCTTTAGCAACTCGATATCCAGTTGTAGGCGTGACTATTGGAGCAATTTTAGGTCATGCTTTGTGTGCGGCGCTTGCAGTTGTTTGCGGACGCATGTTAGCTGGACGTATCTCGGAGCGAAAGTTAACTATTGCTGGAGGAATTCTGTTTATTATGTTTGGTATTATGGCAGCGGTTGAAGCAGCATGAGTCAGATTTTACTCCATTAACCATCCAAATAAGTTTCCTACAGTTAATTTAATTTCTCGTGCAAAAGATGGAACAGGAATCTGCTGTTCTGGTTCATCAAATACTTCTGGCTGTTGGTTGGGAAGATAAACAAATACTGTTTGTTCTTCTGGATCGATTAACCAACCCATTTGAGTTTCATATTTGAGGCAGTGTAAGATATTTTTAGTAACTTTTGTTTGGCTTTGGTCGGGTGAGAGAATTTCAATCGTCCAATCAGGTGCAATTGAGAAAGTATTAGCAATTTCACCTTTCTCATCGCGAGGAATTCTGTCCCAAACAAATACAGATACATCGGGAACTGTAGAGCGTCCGCCAAACGTACACCTGAGTTCTGGAAATGCTCTGGCAATTTTTGGAGCTCTTAAAACAGTATTAATTGCAGGTACTAATTCACCTTGAACAACGCTGTGCTTTCCTTGAGGCATTGGTTTTTGAATTATTTCACCATCAATATACTCGCTAGCAGGTTTCGTTTCTGGTAACTTTAGAAACTCTTCCAATGTTAAAGATTTAGGTGATATTTGTACCATAAGTAGTTACCTTTAAGCAATTTTGACCACTACTATCTTTGATTCTACTTGTTGATTTAAAATTCTGTCAGTCATTAAATCTTAAATCAATTGTTCGAGAATCTGACGTGCGGCATGTTGACCCGATCGCACTGCTCCATCCATATAATTGATCCAACGGGTAGAACGTTCGGTTCCTGCCCAATAAATTCTACCCACAGGTTCGTTTAGTGCTGCTCCTGCTTGTGTCAATAAACCAGGTGGTAAAGCTGCTACACAACCACTCGTCCACGATTGTTGAGTGTAATCAATTTCAAAATATTCTTCTGGTGCAGCGCCTGCACCAAACATATCTGTAACAGTTTGAATCGCACATTTGCGCCGTTCTACTTCACTTAAATTAGAGTATTTTGGCTCGAAAAAACCAATTAATAAACCATAGCTACCATCATCTGGAGAAACGTCAAAAACCTCTGCTTCCGTGTCCATACTGTAGTAATGTCCGCTGGCTGCTTTTCCCCACCACAACGGACGTGGATAGAGACAGAAGAATTTGATCCAGCTCATCTGCTGCCATTCCGATATTAATTGCTGATGAATTGCTGGTAAAGGCGGATCGAAATGAATTTTTCCCGCATCTTTAGGCATCATTGCCACGATCGCGTAGTCTGCTTGTATGACTCCCCTTTTTGTCACTAAGCGTACCCGATCGCCATGCGAAATCTCTCGTACTCTTGTATTCAACCACACGCGATCGCCTAAATGCTCAGCAATTTTTAAGGTCAAACTGTGGGAACCACCGACGAGACGATAATCTTCGGCTGTCTCGCGTAGGTCGAAAAACCCCGCATTCGCCATAAAATATAAAACGAACAACATCGAGACTTGATGCGGATCGCCTGCGATTCCTTGACGAATACTACCAGCCATCCAAGCTCTTGCTTCTATTGTCTCCGTATTGCGATCGATCCACTCTCCCGCAGAGATAGAATCTAAAGTCTCAGCATTAGGTGTGTTCCAGGGTGCGTCTAGCGGTACGTTCTGACTGAGTTGCTCGAATTTTGCCATTACCTGAGCAAAATCTTTTTGAGCTGGCGTGGCGGACTCGCTAGGGTTGTCTTCGTGCATCGTCCAGATCCCCTGGTAGCCGTAAATCGTGGCTCCATCAACTTTACCTTGTTTGGTGGCAACTCCTAACTGTCGTGCCAAATCGAGGACAGCTGTTTGCGTGCGTCCTACCCAAGTACCACCCATTTCTACATAACCAATCTTAGGATGAAGCTGGTTAAACGTGCGTCCGCCAATGCGATCGTTTGCTTCCAAAACAACGAGTGAATCGATCCCTGCTTGGTAGAGTTCCCAAGCTGCACTCATACCGGAGAGTCCCCCGCCGACGATAGCAACAGATACTTGAATGTTTTGGCGATCGCTTATCATATTTCTACTGATTGAAATTCTGCCTCAGACTCTACCACTCTAGGTAGATTTTTGTAGTATCGAACCTATTCTATTTATCGATCTGTGCGATTCTTTCATAGAATCGAGACTGAATCTACTATATCGTCAGTAACAGGATAGTTAATTTGGGGGCGATCGTGAGTTTCAAAAAAATTTTTGTTGCCGTTGATGGCTCAGCTCAAGCATCTGTGGTATTCGAGCAGGCTGTAGAATTAGCTACAAAAGATCTAGCAAACTTGATGGTGTTTCACGGCGTTGAGTTGGGAGCAAGAATGAATTATCCATCCCAAATTGAAGCAAAAACTGAGGAAGGACAAGATGTTTTGCAGGGTTATCGCGAGAAAACAAAAGATTTGGGAATTTCAGTTGAATTTAATTGTCGGGTGGGAAATCCAGGATCGACAATTTGCGATGCAGCAAAACAGTGGGGTGCAGATTTAATTGTTTTAGGGCGTAGGGGATATAAAGGGATTACTGAAGTTTTGTTAGGTAGCGTTAGCAATCATGTTGTTCGTAATGCTCATTGTTCGGTGTTGATAATCCAAGGAGATGTGGGTGGTTAAGGATATCTAAATTTTGCTTGGAAGCAAGAGATAGGATCTAATGTCACGCAAAGACGCAAAGACGCAAAGTTGAAGAACGCCAAGATTATATTGACTTGCTATTTCATCAACAACCAATTCCGAATTCCGAATTCATCTCGATTCCACTCTCGCATCTAAAGTTTTGGCAATGCGATCGCGGGTTTCTGCTAAATGTGCTTTCGTATATTCATCTAATGTGCCAGAACGAGCAACTGCTTTATTTAATTTCTCTCGCAACCGCTGCAAATTGTACCATGCAAGCGTTCGTGCATCTTCAGGAACGTTAGATTTGCGTAACATCATATCTGTCATGATTTTCAGGTGTTCCCGTTGGACGGCTCGCCGCAAACTAGAAATATTTGTTGGTGTTTTGTCTGGATTTAAAACCTCCATCCAGATATCATTTTGTAAGGTGGTAAATAATTCTGGTAGAGTGAGGGCTTGTTTTGGCTGACTCTTGAGTTCGATGTCGCGTAAGCGGGAAAGGCGATCGCCCGATAGTAAATCTCGTAATACTAAACTTTGTAGCGCGTAAATACTATCGTGGATTGGGTAATCGAGGCGGTTCATCACGGCTTGTTCTCCCCAATGCATCCAGCGAGAGGGTGCGAGTTTATTCAAGAGTTCTGGCGGAAAATTAAATGCATCTGGGGCAAATACGTATTTCTCCAGCACTGCTAAAGCCTGTCGCTGTTTTGCTACAGGTACGGGAACGAATGGTAATCTGCCGTTATCAGCGCTAGCATGGTCGCGGTAAAATGACTGTCCGCCAATATATTTAGTGGCGTAGTATGTATGACGCAGGTAGTGTAAGAAAATGCGATCGAACAGTTCGCTTAAATCGCTGTAACTCTCACCTGAAGTTGGATAGCGCCGATTTAATTTTTTCCACATTGCCCGCGCTATATCTAATTGTCCTTGGGAATAGCCCAAAACATCGCTACTGTAGTCCCAAGCATTTACATCGGGATCGAGATCGAACCGATCCTCATCTGTAGCATAAGCTAAATCTGGACGCGAGGAGCGATCGCCAATTCGGTCTAAAAATCGTCTTTCTGCTAAGGGATGGGGTGCTGTTGTGGGCGTGTAACCGTATTCAATCGCCCACTCATCGTAGGAACCGATGCTGTCAGGAAAAAAGTCGCCCTGTTCGCGGTCGGGTGGAGCCAGATTCGGGGGAAGATAGTCCATAACTGAAGTTGTCAAACCGCGATCGCGAGTTATTTTGGTAGCATTTAACTCACTTGGTGGAAGCTGGGTACTACCGCGAAAATTGTGCCGCAAACCGAGTGTATGCCCGACTTCATGAGCAATAATCAGCCGCAAATATTGATGAATGTATTGCTGCATTTTGTCGCTGTTAGGCGTGGTATTTTGAAACAGCGTGAGTGCCAAAGAACCAAAATCAAATTGGTTTGCCGCTTCCATGCCATAACAGAGGTCGTATTCTGTTGCGAGTTTGGATAAATGGGAGTTGGTAATTGGTAATTGGTAATTGGTAATTGGTTGTTCTCTCCCTTGTCCCCCTTGTCCCCCTTGTCCCCCTTGTCCTCCTTGTCCCCCTTGTCCTTCTTGTCCCCCTTGTCCTCCGAAGCCTCGTCCAAAACCGGAGTTACATACGCTGCGATCGTTTATCATTTGAGATAATACCGATGTTGGCTGCGATCGACTGTCTTGAACCATGCGTCGATATTCTTGCTTCAGCACGCGCACGAAGCTGGCATCGACTAAAATATCTGCATCCAAGATTTCCCCAGTTAAGGGGTTAACCCGCGAAGGACCAAGGGCGAAAAAGCCATCAACTGTGTTAATCCAGCGAATTACGTTGTAACGCACGTCCGCAGGGTCCCATTTAGCATCATCAGGCATTTGTCGCACTTCGATCGCATTGATAAATCCTGCTTTTTCAAAGGCTTTGTTCCACATTAATACCCCTTCTTTAACTGCATCCCGATATTCCAGTGGAACGGCATTTTCAATCCAAAATACGATTGGTTTTTTGGGTGGTGATAGTTTGGCGTTAGGATTTTGCTTTTCTAATTGCCAGCGGTTAATGTAGCGAACAAACGGTTCTTTACGGTCTTCAATCGCAAAATCTTGATAGGCAGTGATAAAATAACCGATGCGATCGTCAGCTAAGCGAGGCTTGTAGGTAGAATTAGCCGATAATTCAGATAGACTATAGCGAATGCGTAAAGTTAGAGCGCGGCTGTCTGGCAGCGTCATCAAATTTGGCGTAGCACTACTCTTAGCGCCTCCATAGGAAAAGCCGTAAACTGACTCAATTTCCATGTTGAGGGGAAAAGCTTTAGTTGAGCCAAAATAAGATTTATTTTCATCTAATTGATAGGTCGTTCCTAACTGAGTAGAGAGCGACGCTGCTAGTCCTGGTAAATCTTTTAATAGGAGATCGCCAAGGTCAATTAAAATAGATTTACGTTGAGGATGAATGCTTTTAATTGGAATTGAGTAGAGAACGGAATCGCTAAACGATCGCGTCAAAGATCGCGTTTGCGGCGAACCAGGAGTAACGCGAAAATTAACGTTACGCACGACAAAATGAATATTATTGTTGACTCGCTGAAAATAAAATAAAAAATCCTGTAAAGGCATTCCACTATAAATCCCCCGCTCTCCAATCCCTGCTTCCATCGTCATCGTACTGAGGAAGTTTTTATTGAATTGTTGCGGCTGAATTTCTAAATAAATTTTGCCTGTATCCTTCTGGCGATAAAGTGTAAATAATCCTTTAATAGCACTACTATTTTTGATAACTTCGTTAAATGCTTTTAGCTCTGACGGTTTGGGATTTTTTGCTGTTGCTAGCTGATTAGATTCTTGAGCTAACAACAGCGTTGATTGTCGAGAATCTTGCCGCTCATGATTAGCCAGCCACAGATAAGATTGTAATTCCGGCTGCTGGCTGTTATTTTTAATCACCCATACTTTAGATTCTGGTAATGATATTGGGGTCATGGTAGGGGCGCACGGCTGTGCGCCCCTACAAGTCTCGTCACTGGTAACTGATAACTGATTGGAAGCTGACGCAGGAAGCCGCGCACCAACAAAAAAGATTGTAAATAACGCGCTGTGCAAGAGAAAAACACGAGCAGACAAACTTTTCATTTCTCATATCCCTAGCAATGATGCCTAGTTACTGCTAATTCAAGCAGCTTAATCGGTTAAAGCCGACGATTGCCAAGCACTCAGTTACGTCATGCATCCGATTGCTTGCTAAAACGATTTACAGCCACCCACTGTTAATAGAGTTCCCAGAAATACCCTTCAATGCGCGGCTCTATCTATTTTTGTAGCGAAACTAGGAAGAAAACTAGGCAGTTATTTATACAATTCAACACATCAGAAGAATTCTAGTAGGGGCGCACACCTGTGCGTCCCTACAACTCTTTACCTTGAGGCAAAATCAGCATGGCATCACCAAAGGAATAGAAACGGTATTGTTGGGCGATCGCTTCTTGGTACAATGCCAACAATCGCTCTCTGCCAATTGCCGCACTGACGAGCATCATTAAACTAGAACGCGGCAGGTGGAAATTAGTAATTAACCCGTCTACTACCCGCCATTGATAACCAGGGTAAATAAACAAATTTGTCTTACCGCAAAATGGCTGTAGTTCTCCCGATGCAGCAGCACCCTCTAAAGCCCTTACCGTTGTCGTTCCGACAGCAATAATTCTGCCTCCTCGCGATCGCGCTGCGCGAATTTGCTCTACAGTAGCAGCTGGAACTTCAATCCACTCTCCATGCATTTGATGTGTCTTTACGTCTTCCACTTCTACCGGACGAAACGTGCCAACTCCTACATGTAAAGTGACAAATGCTTGCTCTATACCATTTTCTTGCAGGCGTTTGAGTAATTCAGGTGTAAAGTGCAGCCCTGCTGTCGGTGCTGCTGCCGATCCTGGTTTTTCAGCGTAAACTGTTTGATATTGCTCTGATTCCGCTTGAGAATCGGTAATGTAGGGTGGCAAAGGTACGTGACCGAATTTATCTAATAATTGAATGACAGATAAACCTTCTGGTAGGTCAAACTGTATCACCCGTCCGCCTGTCTCTTCATCTGTTTCTAGGACTGTAGCAGTGAGAGAGCAGGGAGTCGGGAGTCGGGAGTCGGTAGGGGCGGGTTTGGAAACCCGCCCGTACGGGAGTCGGGAATCGGGAGTTGCACTGTTTTTCTCCTCTGCTCCCCTGCCCCTCTGCTCCCCTGCTTCCTTGTCTCCCTTGTCCCCCTTGTCCCCCTTGTCTCCTTTATCCTCCCGCTCAAAAAATACAATCTTCGCCCCAGGTGCTAAACGTCTCCCTGGTTTGACTAAAGCTAACCATACATTCGGCTGGCGTTCTTCTAACAGTAATACTTCCACTGCCGCACCGCTAGGTTTTTGTCCGTAGAGACGGGCGGGAATTACCCGCGTATCGTTCATAACCAGCAAATCGTCTTTTTGAAGAAATTCTGGTAAATCGCGAAAAATTTGATGGGCGTGACTATCGAGATTTACTACTAACAGGCGAGAACTATCTCTGGGAGAAACTGGATTTTGAGCGATCCGTTCTGCTGGTAATTCGTAATCATAACTCGATAAAGAGTAGTCTAATTCAGATTTAGCAGAAGACGTCAAGTCAAAATTAGGTGTTTTTACGGAATTCAATGCAGACAGTGCATCTTTAAATTGATTGATATGCATTTTTTGTGAGCGTGACGTTCGGTATTCTAACGGATTTTAAGTAAGATTTTGAATTGATGCGATCGCATGGGTATTTGGGTGAATCTACCCAGGTGGAGTGGGTGTTTGACGCTAGTATCGTCGCGGTCAATTCGCAAAAATATAAATGTAGGAATAGCTTGTTTCCCCAGCAAGGATATGGAATACCTTTACTATCTTGCCAACGCCAGCCTCACATTGAGGATCGTTGAACATTTGCATGGCAGACCCCAGATGCCCTTGAGTTTCATTACCGTAATTCATCAAATTGATGGCTGGGTTGTGAAGGTGAAAATGAAATCTCCTCTCAACTCTCAACAAGATGGTGATTTCCGCGCTTTTTTAAATGAACTGGGAATTCCCTACGAAGCACCGATCCGCGTCAGAATGGCGTTATGGAGTTTGGAAGCCGGACAATCTCCGGTAGACGTGATGCGTCGCTATCAAGTCGCAATTGTCTCTCACGGCAACCCAGAACGGGAAGAAATAGAAACATTTCGGCAACAATTTGTCAAGGGATTGGGTTATTGTCCCGAAACTTTGGCTTAAATCGGCAGCAACAGAATTGCAGGCTGAAATTGAAGCCTGAAATTGAGATAGGGCGATCGCATCAATCAAAAGCAGCGGATAAGTATTCTTGTAGCACGAGTTGATAACCAGCGACTATAACTGCTTGTCCTAACTGCACTGACAGAGACGATAAGTCAGGGGAAATGTCAAGTGTAGGCGATGCCTGTCTCAATCGAGCCAACGATAATTTACGATGTTGGACTAGCGCCACATCAAAGCGGCATTGGTAGGTAGCTAAATTTGGAGAGACACTCAAAAAGTACTCCGCAGCTTGCCAAAGCCGTAATTGTTTTTGCGGTGTAATCGCCAACAAACCACCTGCATCCCAGTTATTTTGCTTGCGGGTTTTGACTTCAATAAAGGCTAAGAGGGGAGTCGGGAGTCGGGAGTTGGGAGTCGGGAATGGGTGGTGCGCGATCGTGTCCCCCTTGTCTCCCTTGTCCTCCTTGTCCCCCTTGTCCCTCTCACGTACATCCAACTTCGCAACCAAATCCAACTCTCCCCAAGGACAGCGCCAACGACGGTGCAGGATTTCCCAACCGGAAGATTGCAGCCACCGAGCGACGAGATCTTCTCCAAGTACGCCAATGTCGGGATAATGAAAGGCAGAATGGTTTGCCATGAGCTGAAAGATTATGAATTCTGGGCTAGGAAATCGAATTTGGAAATCTATATTCGCTGTTGTACTGTGGGGTGCGATCGCATTTTCAGTACTTCTTGCTATTGTTCCCCCTGCTGTAGCGCTGGATTACAACAAAGAAAGTTTGATTGAGACAGATTTCTCTGGGCGGGACTTGACGGACTCTAGCTTCAGCCACGCCAATTTGCGTAGTAGTAACTTCAGTCACTCTAATTTAGAAGGAGTTAGTTTGTTTGCTGCTAATTTAGATTCGGCAAATTTTGAGGGGGCGAATTTGGCAAGCGCCACTCTAGACTCGGCACGATTAACTAGAGCCAATTTAAAGGATGCTATTTTAGAAGGCGCATTTGCGGCAAATACCAAATTTGACGGTGCAGTCATCGACGGAGCCGATTTCACGGATGTGTTGATGCGCCGCGACGTGCAAGATAAATTGTGTCAAGTTGCTAAAGGTGTTAACCCAACTACAGGACGCGCTACCCGCGATACTTTATTCTGTCCGTAAGCGATCGCAATCTTTATCGCAATCTTTTACGATGAAGCTTGTCGTGTCATTTCACGAGGACTAATAGATGATTCGTGCCTACGCAGCTTTAGAAAAAGGTGGAGAACTCAAGCCTTTCGAGTACGATCCAAAACCGCTCGGTAGCGAAGATGTAGAGATTGACGTAGAATACTGCGGGATTTGCCATAGCGACTTGAGTATGCTCCATAATGACTGGGGCATGACACAATATCCCTTTGTCCCAGGACACGAAGTTGTAGGCAAGATTGCGGATGTTGGCAGTGCCGTAAAAAAACTCCAAGTCGGACAGCGGGTCGGATTGGGATGGTATTCGCGATCGTGCATGACTTGCGAGTGGTGTATGTCTGGCAATCACAACCTTTGTGCCACCGCAGAAGGTACAATTGTCGGTCGCTATGGTGGTTTTGCTGACAAGGTGCGCGCCCATGAAGCTTGGGTTGCTCCCCTACCCGATGCCATGCAGCCAGTGTCAGCCGGACCCTTATTTTGTGGCGGAATTACGGTTTTTAACCCAATCGTCCAATTTGATGTTAAGCCTACCGATCGCGTTGGAGTCATTGGTATTGGCGGCTTGGGACACATGGCATTGAGATTTCTTCATGCTTGGGGCTGCGATGTCAGTGCCTTTTCCAGCAGCGCCGATAAGGAACCAGAAGCAAGGGAAATGGGTGCTAACCACTTCATCAACTCCCGCGATCCAAATGCACTTAAATCGGTAGAAGGCTCTTTTGACTTGATTCTTTCTACTGTGAATGCCGATCTAGACTGGAGTACATACATTGCCTGTTTGCGTCCTAAAGGACGATTGCATTTTGTAGGTGTGGTTCCTAACCCTATTTCTACGGAAATTTTTCCCTTAATTATGGCTCAGCGATCGATCTCCGGCAGTCCCTTGGGTAGTCCGGCTACTGTCACCCAAATGCTTGACTTCGCCACCCGCCATCAGATCGAACCCATAATTGAAACCTTCAGTTTTGACCAAGTGAACGAGGCATTGGAACACCTACGTAGTGGCAAGGCACGATATCGGATCGTGTTGAAACATTAAGCAAAGTCAAAAGTCAAAAGTCGAAAGTCAAAAATTGGTTGTAGGGGCGGGTTTACCAACAATATTTAATTCTTAATGAGGGTATTCATAAACCTGCCCTCGCGAGAACGTGGTTATTCAAACGGATCTGACAACTGATACCACACGTTCTGTAGGGGCGCACATCTGTGCGCCCTTACCTGAATTACCATCAGTTAAATGTAGGGTGGGCATCACCCACCTAGATCAAATCTGCCAGCGTAAACTGTCGCTGTTTGTCCAATTCCAACAGCCGTTGCTGGGCTTGCCGTAACGACTCAAAATATAACTGAGATTGTTCTGGTGCAGTTACTTCGTCGGTTTGTTCCCACAATTGAAGAAATTGACGGTAGCGTTTTTCGCACTGCACCCGTTCCATACAAGCTGTAGCGGCTTGAATCACCTGGGCAAAGCGCGATAGTTCAATCTGTGTCTTTTCATCTAAGTGAAATAGACGCGCGATCGCCTTTGTTTCACCTTCATACTCCATACACTCTACTTGTAGCCGCGAAATTAAATCTGATGATTGGGCAGATGTTACGTGTGATGTCTCTACATTTGCCAAAATCTGCTGCCAGAGAAAAGTGTGGTGGGGTAGATCGAATTTTAAATCTCGTTCCTGTAGGGCTTCCGTGACGATTTGACGGTATTCGGGATGGTGTAGGTAAATTCGCAACAAAATTGCCTCTGCCTGTTCCAGTAAAGCGCGATCGCCTGCTACAGGTAAGTTAGAATTGCTAGCTTGCTGCTGTTTTCTCGGTGGTGCTGGTTTGCGATAACTATTTGGCGCAACTCGATCTAATAAATTTTCAATCCACAACGGTACGAGTCTGGCATCACCTGTACTTAAAATTTCGGCACAATGATGAATGTAATGCTGGCGTTGATTGCTGTCGCTTATTTGCTGTAACAACTTCACCATACTTACCGTGACTTGTTGTGCTTCCGGTGCTTGCTTTAAATCTCGGTTTGCTACTAGTTGTTGGATCTGCCAATCGAGCCATAGCGGGGCGTTTTGTAAAAGTTCGCGGTAATGTTCTGGACTATGAGTGTGGAGATATTCATCTGCATCTTTGCCATTTGGTAAGTTGAGAATTCGTAAATTGACTTCGCCTTGATAGGCAAGATTAGCGATCGCTCCTATTGCTCTTTCTGTAGCTTGCGTTCCTGCCGCATCGGCATCAAAATTAAGAATAAGTTGTTTTGATTCGCTATAACGCAAACAAGCTCGGACTTGTTCGATACTCAAAGCTGTTCCCAACGAGGCGACAGAGTGAGTAATTCCGGCAGCGTGAAGGGCGATCGCATCGAAATAGCCTTCTACTACTACCACCCGATCTTGTTTGGCGATCTCGTTTTTAGCTTTGTCTAAACAAAATAAAGTTCTACCCTTATTAAAAATATCCGTCTCAGGAGAATTAAGATATTTCGGTTGTTCGTCGCCTAAACTTCTGCCCCCAAAACCGATAAATCGTCCTTGCGGATCGCAGATCGGAATAATAATGCGATCGCGAAAATAATCGTAATACCCGTCTCCTGACTGTCGCCGCCGGATCAATCCCGCCTGTTCTACTATTTGCACGGGATATCGTTTTTGTTCTATCAAATAACTGTATAGAGTTTCCCATCCCGCAGGCGCGTATCCTAACTTAAATTGCTGAATTGTTTCTGAGTTAAACTGTCGTTTTTGTTGCAAATAATCTAAAGCTAACTGCCCTTGATGTTGCTGCAAAGCATGATGATAAAATTGTGTAGCGACAGCCATCACTTCATATAATTGCTCTCGCAGCGAAATCTGACGCTGTAATTCTTGTCTTTGTTCGGGTTCTAAAGTTTGGACGGGAACGGAATAGCGTCGCGCTAAATCCAGTACCACCTCACTGAAAGAAGTCTTGCCCAATTCCATCAAAAATGTAATTGCATTCCCTCCAGCCCCGCAACCGAAGCAATAATACATTTGCTTACCTGGGCTGACACTAAAACTAGGGGTTTTCTCATCATGAAACGGGCATAAACCGACAAAATCTTTCCCCCGCTTGCGCAGAACAACGTGTTCCGAGACGATATCAACAACATCAGCTCGTTGTTTCACTTGTTCGACTGTATCGGGATGCAGGCGAGGAATTTGCATATTGTTAGTTGTCAGTTTTCAGTTATCATCTAAACAGCTTTAGTAGCAACACCTTGATATAAATAACCTACAAACTTGGGTGTTTTCTCTGCATAAAATTCTTTCAGTGTCACCGTATCAAATCGCTTTTCTATCAGTTGTCTAATATTACGATTTAAGTGACAGCCATCACCAATAACTTTTTGAATTGGATTCAAACGGTTTTGCCAGACTTGAACTTGAGGTTCATTACTCAGTCCGTGTTCTACAAAAAAGAATTTTCCTCCTGGTTTTAATACTCGATAGATTTCTTGCAGTGCTTGTTCGACTTTGGTGATACTACACAACGTCCAAGTACTGACAACGCTATCAAACGTATTATCTGCCATTGGCAAGTTTTCGCCATTCAACACGCGATTGTCTACAGTAATATGAGATTTTTGGATACGCTTTCGAGCAAGATTATGAACGCCAGGATTAGCATCAATTGCTACCAATTTATCAATGCTTTCTGGATAGTAAGAAAGATTTAATCCTGTTCCAAACCCAATTTCTAAAACTTCTCCTGTCACATTTGCTAAAACTTCGCGTCGGTATTGAGCCATAGTCGGATCGGATAGCGACCAGTCAAGCAGGTAAGGTAGGATTCTTTGTGAATAAAATCCCATTGATTCCTCCTAGACGAACTTATAACAGCTTTAGTTCTTGTATTTTAGCGAAAATAAACTTATTAAAAATTTACTCTTAACTGCCTAAATTCAAATCAGCTTGTAAAAAGTCTATAAATTGCCTAGCCGTGCGTCCAGAACGTCCGTTGTGACGAGTTGCCCATTGTAAAGCACGATAATCTAAATCTGTCTGGGAAATATTTAGCTCGGCTAGTGCTGCTAAATGTCGGACAATATGTAAATAAGTGCCCTGATTTGCTGGCTCAAAAGTTAAAGTCAAACCAAAGCGATCGCTAAATGACAGTTTCTCTTGTACCGTGTCCCACACTCCGACTTCTTCATTTTGACTCGGACGGGGGCGATCGCCAAACATTTCTCTGACCAAATGACGGCGGTTAGAAGTCGCATAGACGACAACATTCTGAGGACGGGCAGTTATATTCCCCTCCAAAACAACCTTCAAAGCTTTAAAAGCATCGTCATCTTCTTCAAATGAGAGGTCGTCAACAAATATAATAAACTTTTGCGGCACGCCCCGCAGTTGCTCGACAATTGTAGGTAAAGCAACCAAATCTGATTTAGCAACTTCAATTAAACGTAAGTTGCGATCGCCATATTCATGTAACAATCCCTTTACCAAAGAAGATTTTCCCGAACCGCGACTACCGTAAAGTAAAACATGTAGGGCGGGATAACCTGCTAGCAAGAATTCTGTATTTTTTTTCAAAGTATCTCGTTGATACTCGTATCCTACCAACTGCTGTAACTGCACTGGATCGGCATAGGGAATACCGATAAGTTGTCCTGACTGCCAGCGTAAAGCTTGATATTTAGCAAAGATACCCGTACCATGTTGGCGATAGTATGCGGCTAAATCTGGTAAGATATCTGCCCAGTTGTCGAGTTGTGATAATTTGTCGTATATCGTGCGATCGCTAGCTTTTTCTGTAGTTGTTTTTGTAGTTATTTCACTCCAAGCTACCGGAGGTAAATTTAATTTAGCTGCGGCTTGTACCCACTGACTTAATTGAATTCCACTACATTGATAGAGGCTTTGTAAAGCTTGTAAATCTTGCTGCACGGCGGCGATGAGAGAAGGTGGTAAATCCGCCAAATTGGTATTTTGAACTTGCCGTGAAAACGGATTCTCATCTATAAGAATTCGGCTAATTAAATAACCTTGCCAGGATTGGTTTTGAGAAGCGATCGCCTTAAAATAATTTCCATAAGCGCGAACGCATCCTAATTCATCTACCTCGCTGTGTCGCAATGACTGTAACAAATCGATTTGGCGTAAAGAACGTAGTAAATTAAGAAAAGCCTGTCCTACCTCATCTGTTAAAACAGATTGATATATTAGTAAAGAAGCTGCTTGGAGTTGTAAAAATTCAAAAGATGAGTTCGTTTGAGTATCCATGTTTCGGCGCTATCTCCCCACAACAATCGCCCAAATACTAGCAGCAATAATTACAGCCCCTAGATGCTGCGGTAGCAACAGCCGAAACGGTTGACGCGCAATTTTCTGAGTCAATACCACTGTCAGTAATACAGAAAAAATCAGCGTTGTTCCCTGTAAAAATGCAATCACGGCTGGATGCGCCACCACCACAGGTAATCCCGCCCCACTCAAACCAAAAGTCGCAAAAGTCACGGGTAAAATTCGTCCTGCCTCCCCTAAACCCAAACGCAGATAGTGCGCCAAACTTCCCCCTAAAATCAACGGTAAATACCCATATACCAACTCCACAAACGGCTTAGGCTTAAAACGCGAAAAATCCTTTGTATCCTTCGCGCCTAACGCTTCGCTTCGCCTGCGGCTAATGCGACTTTGCGCAACATAACTCCTCATCCAAAAAAGCGATCGCATCAAACCATAAACCACAAAAACAAACCCAGTCGGAACCAACAAAACCAACAAAGATAAACCTAAATGAGGAAAAAATTGTGTTAAATCAATTCTTAAACCCAAACTAGTTTGGATTTCTGGTAAGCGATGTAAGAAAATTCCACCCAATAGCAATAATAACAATGCGACTTCGTAACTATGAGGGATGTGAGTTGTCCACAACTCAATCCCTGGCGGACGTAAATTAAACTCAACCGAACGATGCGGACAAGCTTTTAAACAAGTCATGCACAATACGCAATCTCGATTATCTTCCAACTGCGCCGGATGGGAATACAAAGGACAACCATTGGTTTCCATGCCCTCACCCTTTTGAGGACCACCCTTGTAACATTGATACGTCGTACATTCTGCCGAACAAGTTCCTTGCTGCGCTCTCAATTCTGTCATCGATAACTTAGCAAATAACCCATTCATCCCGCCAATTGGACACAAATAGCGACACCAAAATCGCCGTTCAAAAATTGCTGAGAAAATCATCGCTCCAGCTGTAATTAATAGTAATAAACAGCTAGAAAGATAAGCCGTATTTTCCAAATTCCACAGTTCTTCCCACAGAAAAATCAAGGTAAATAAACCGAATAAAAACCATCCACCCCACTTTTCTGCTGGTTCTCGATGCCACTGTTTCAGCTTTCGCCCTGGAAACAACCATTGAGATAACTTTTGCGTGACTTCGCCGTAAATCATAAACGGACACACCGCACACCATAACCTACCCACAAACGGAAAACCCAACAATACGAGGGGCCACCACCAAGCCCAAAACATATTTAAGGCGAAATTTCGATCTCGCTGTTGAGGACCAACAAATAAGATAATGACAATGAAGGCAAAAAACCACAAGGTAAAGCCATAGTTAATCCGGTCGGGATACCAAGAACTGCGCAGAAATCGCCGTAAACTAGGGTAAATATTTAATACGTTGACGCGAAATTGTTTTTTCTTCGTTTGTGCCGACCAAAAAATTTCTTCCGTTAACTCAGTTTCTTCTCCCGACTGCACGAGCGCCCGTTCGACTAAACTTTGTAACTCTTTCAAGTTGCCAGGAAAATCATAAGATTGCAGGCGACGCAAGGCTTCGGGGGCAATTTTCGATTTGGCTAATCCCTCGCTGCGAGTGTACAAACTGATGTAATATTCTACTAGAGCTTTAATGTCGGCTTTTCGTACCCGTAGTGGCGGTACTTTAATTGTTTGTCCAATACAACGCGCGATCGCGGGTTGAGTTCGTTCTGCAATTGCTAAAATCCGCGCTTTACTTGTACGAGTCACCTCTGGTGCATCTTCAGAACGGCTGATAGGTTGATAAGTACCAGTTTGCAGCAATTGCGCGATTTTCGGCACTAATTCCACGGGCAACTCTTGAGTATTATTCAAAACCAGCGTTCCTTCACCCAACCACTCCAGCAACCCTGGCTTTCCACCAACACGACCGAAAAGATCTGCACCGCTGGTTTGCAATAAATTGCAGTTAACCTTAATAATCGGCTGACGGCGTTGAGGAGAACTGAAATGAATTAGGGTAGCGATATTATCTTTTTCTAATCCTGGTTCGCCAAAAATGAGAATTGATTTTTGATTATTAGCTGCTTCTCTAATTTCTTGACGCAGCCGCACCGCATAACGACTCGTACCGATGATACCGCGCTTGACTTTAGTAACCAAATACGGGCGCAGGGCGATCGCTCGTTCTTGTTCGTATGATAGTGCTGAAGTTAATTGGCTTAATTCTTGCGCTAGCTGGCGCGAAATCGTTTGAAAGATTTCGGGGTATTGTCCGACAATCTGCTGAAATTCTGCCGTTGCCACTGCCCATAAGTGACATTCTGTCAAGGCAGTCACCGTTCTTTGCACTGGCTGTTCTAAGATTAACTCTTGGAGATTAATGACTGACCCAGGAAGCAAACTAGTCGCCCATACGGAACTAGTCGAATTAGCGTGTTTACTCTCCAAGCGACCTTGTTGCAGAATATAAAGCGCTTCTGGGTCGGTTTCTTCTACGACTAAACGCTCGTTAGCGGGGATGACTCGTTCTACAGCAACTTGGGCGATCGCATTTAATACCTCTGACGATAGCACCGATAGCGCCGTTCGCTCTTGCAGCCAGATGAGTAAATCTGGAGACATCGTATCCCCCTGTTTTGCAATACTTCATTTATTGTGACGAGTCGAGACGTTCCGTGGCTCTACACAGACCTACTAGCTCGACAGCCCTTATGCCTCAAGGATACGATGAATTGTATGTTTTGAAATTCTTTTATTCCTGCCGTTGTCTTTCCCTGCTACCCCAATCGGCGTTATCTATTTTCATAGAGAATGTTCCCAACTGCCCAAACCACTATCAGCTATTTGTAAATCTTCTAACATGAGCAGCTCAGATCTCCCCAATCTCTGGGTTCCTTTGACGCTTTTAGGCTTCATCATTATCGCCGCTATTTTCTTCAGCCGTAGCCGCTAGCAGAGGGACTAAGGAAGAGTTGTAGAGATCTTACATGTAGCGTCTCTACAACTCTCTACTCCCCATTTAATACAATCGATTCAACACGTAATCGCTCATATTAATCAAGGCTTGTCGAGATTCCGAAGCTGGAAGATAACCGATGCACTCTACTGCTTGGTTAGCATGGTAAGAGGCTAACTCTCTGGCTTTTTGAATGCCTTGACTATCTTTGATTAATGCCAAAGCTTCATCTAGATCCCCTTCTTGCTCGAATCGCCGTTCGACTAAGACTTCAAGATAAGGCTTTTCTGCCAGAGCGTACAAAGCGGGTGCGGTTAAATTACCGCTTTTGAGATCCGATCCGGCTGGCTTACCCAACACTTCTGTCGAGCCTGTAAAGTCTAAAATATCGTCCACGACTTGGAATGCTAAACCTAAGTGACGACCGTAGCCATACATGCGATCGACAATTTCTTTTGAGCCGCCACTGAGTATACCCGCAGCCTTAGAGCTATTAGCAATCAAAGAAGCTGTTTTGTAATAGCTTTTATCTAAGTAAGCTTCAATCGTCATTGCGGTATCGAATCGAGTCATTCCCTGCTGAATCTCACCTGTGGCGAAGTTCATAATCACTTCCGAAAGCAGTTTGACCACTTCCAGATTGTCTAAGTTGGCTAAATGCCACGAAGCCTGAGCGAATAAAAAGTCGCCTGCTAAAATGGCAATCCGGTTGTCAAACAAGCTATGGACGGTAGGAACGCCGCGCCGCATTGGAGCTTCATCTACTACGTCGTCGTGTACTAGACTTGCCGTATGGATCATCTCCGTAATTTCCGCAAGTCGGCGGTGACGGAGAGTAATATCCTCATCTAGCATCGTCGCCCGCGACATCAGCAAAACAATTGCTGGTCGCACCCGCTTTCCTCCAGCTCCAAACAAGTACTCTGCTGCGGCGGAGAGGATGGGATGACGAGTTCCTACTAGTTCTATTAGGTTCTCTGACAGTATACGCAGGTCTGCTTCAACTGGAGAAAATAGGGAAGTCGCTGATGTCATGAAGGAGCTGACTCTAATAGTTTTTTACGAAATTTTACATATTCTGTACTCATTTTAAGCTAAGCCTCGGCAAGGGGGAAGTTTTGGTAAATGGAATTTTTCGCAATCGTCGCGATCGCCCTAATGCATTTCCTGCAAAAAATTGTCGTAGCCTTAGCTACAATTCAGCAAAAAGACTTAGAAAAACTTCGCTTTGTCAAAGTCATCCTTCCCAAGTTCAGTAAATTTACCCAAGATTTATCTATCCGACCGTTGATTTTAAATTTAGAGGCAACATTAGTGACTAAAAGTCTAGATTCATGTGTTAGCCTAGATACTGAAGCATTTAAATCAATTCACAAATTCAACACAGTCGAGCAAGTTGCCAAGAGGTAACGAGATCGGCTGAGTCGATTAGGTGAGCATACCCAAACGCAACCCAGAACCTCGGCATCGTTCCGAAACTTTTAAGTGCCAGTCAGTTAATTTTGTTTGGTAGACCTGCTAGCGCTTAAAGGTTTTGAATAGAGAGATAATCTCGGAAATTAAGTTAGTGGTGTGCGGAAAACAGTGAGGAAACCAGCAGCTGGCGAGGCATTCGTTTGACTGACTGGTAAAAACTTATTGCGACGTGGAAACTGCCAAAAGCTGCTTTTGGTCGATGCTTTGCGCTGTCTTATTTTCTAAACATTATTTCTCTTTCTTGACTCGCTGGCGGCACAATGACTTACGGCAACGTACCCATGATTATTCCTTGCTTGGCAACTGGTTATTTATTGACTGTTTACCTTTTACTACTGTTAGCGCAAAGGCAGGTAAAAAATCCCGAGACTCGGGACATCTCTACTCCTAAAGAGGAAGGGTTGGGTCAACTATCAGCGACCAGCGACCAGTGACCGTGTAGAGACGTTACATATAACGTCTCTACAAACGTCTCTAGTCCAAAAGTTCTAGGGGATAACTGGGAGTAAGGACTGTTTCTAAATTAACTTTTTCCACCACAGGAGCATAACCCAGCCATCGGACGGAGGACTGAATAAACTGCTGGGGGCAACCGCTGACACAAAAGCGAGTTGGCATCGGTGGTAAATTATTTCGCAGTCCTAGTAAATCGAGTTCGCAAGCTACGGCTTTGACAACGTGAATTGCCGGATCGACCAGCTTGATGCTGTTAGGTAAAAGCGATCGCAGCACGGGTGATAAATGAGGATAGTGGGTACAGCCGTAGATCAGAGTATCGATTTGCTGCTGAATTAAGGGAGCCAGATAGCGCCGTGCTACCTCTTTAGTGTATGGCTCGTTGATCCGATTATCTTCGATCAGAGGCACGAATTCGGGACAACCGACTTGCCAGACTTTAGCAGTACTATCAATTTCTTGAATTGCCTGTGGAAAAGCGTTGCTAGCAGCAGTTGCTGGAGTTGCAATTACACCGATGCGTTTACCTTGTTTTACCGCCGCCTTTGCTCCAGGTAAAATCACACCCAAAATGGGAAACGGAAATTCCCACCGCACCGTCTCTAAAGCTAGAGCGGAACCCGTGTGACAAGCCATCACGACCATTTTTACCTGCTGCTGTTGCATCCAGCAGAGGATTTCGCGAGTAAATTGTACGATCTCGGCTGGCGATCGCGTGCCGTAGGGTAGGCGAGCCGTATCGCCAAAGTATAAAATAGATTCGTTTGGTAGCTGCCGATACAGCTGAGTTAAAACAGTAAGACCACCCACACCACTATCAAATACGCCAATTGGCGATTGTTGGGGTTCTCGACTGGGAAAATCGGAAGGATTATTGATAGAAAGATAGGAATAAAACACAGTTCGAGCTTAACCCGTTAATTATGCTTAGCACAGAACCTATGGGCAAGTTTGTTAACTGGTATTAGCAAAAGCGGCAACCAGCAACGCAAACCCATCCGTCAAGTTGATAATTAACACTGACATTACCGTAGTGTCAACGTTGTTGTTTAATGTACTGAAGAACACCCTGAGCAATCGCTTCTGCCAGTTGATTTTGATAAGCAGCCGTTTTCAAACGCGGTGCGTCATGTTTCCCTGTCATGAATCCAGTTTCTACCAAAACAGCTGGCATAGAACTCTTGCGTAGGACGTAAAATCTAGCCTTTCTCACGCGGCGATCGCGAAGATTTGGAACATTTCGCAACATAGCATTGTGAACTGTCACGGCTAGATTGTAGCCGCTATCAAAATAATAAGTCTCCAAACCGCTGATATCTGGGCGCGTAGGCAAGGAATTAGCGTGGATACTGACGAACAAGTCAGCATTGACCCGTTCGGCGATATCTACCCGTCCTTGTAGCCCTACAAAATAGTCGCTATCCCGCGTCAGCACGACATGAACGCCGTTTTGTTCCAATATCTGAGCAACTCGATTGCTTATTGGCAGAACAATATCTTTTTCATGCACTCCTCCCTGAACGGCTCCTGGGTCTTTACCGCCGTGTCCTGGGTCGATGACCACAATTGTTTTCCCATTGCGATCGCGGGCTCGAGGTGGTGCTGCGGGTACTGGCGGCGGAACGGAAATTGAAGGATTAGTCGCTGGAGAGGATGGCGGGACTAGAACCATCGACGAGCGCTTCAAATCTAGCGAGAGAAACTCTGGGCTGGGTTGCTCGACCTCTCCCACTCGTATTCCCGCCGCTGGCTGGACTAGGATCGTAACCGTGCGCGGATCGGTCTGCCGCAAGCGCACCCTTAAAACTGGGCTATTGGTATCTAAAGTTGGTCCCTGTACCGTTCTAGCTAATTGGGCATTGGTAATAGTAATGCTGTAGGCAGCAGACGACCGATCCCAACCACTGGCATAGACTAAAGTTCGATCGCCTTTGACGTAGAGGCGATCGCCCCGCAAGTCCACCGATTCAATTGTGGCTAATTCTGTCGTTCTGTTGCGTCGCTCTGTACTAGCGCGATCCGTATACCGATTTCGACTCGGAAGTAAAACGACTCCACCGAATTGATTGCCCAACTGACCGCCAAATCGACTCACCATTGCCCGCCAGTTAGGGCTATCGCGATCGACTTCCATCGTCAGGCGGACTATAGGCTGCTCGGACTGAGCTTGACTGAGGGAAATCTTTTTCACCCCAAAACGGCTAAATGCTCTTGGTGGCGAGAAATTAGGTGCTAAACTCGCGCCCTTAAGATCGACATAAATTTTATCCCCATCAGAGTTGCGATCGACATTAACGTCGAGCTTGCCAGTGCCAACAGTACGGATAAAAAAGCCATCACCCGTAGCACGAACGCCTTGTACTTGCAAGCCGTTGACAGATGGAGTAGGCGTGGCTGGCGCAGTAGTGCGGCTGGTGCGCCGTAAATACTGCCTGGGTGGAGAGACAGCAGGACTAGGATTGGATAAAGGTGCTGCTTCTAATGGTCTTGGCGCTGCGATCGTCAAAGGTGCAGTAGCCGCAGCTGGTAGCTCCGTTGGTGGTGATGAAGGGGCAGCCGTCAAAGGTGCAGTAGTCGCAGCTGGCTGCTCCACAGGTGGCTGTGGAGATTCTGGAGGCGTAGTCGCAGCTGGTGGCTCTACAGGTGGCTGCGGAGATTCTGAGGACGCAGACTCATCTGACGACTGCGGTGCAGGAGCGGGAGACGAGCTAGCAATTTTTTCTGGCTGCGGCAATTGCACCAACCAATGACTGGGAGAAGCACCGCGAACCTTTACCTGGTTAGGGTCGAGACTATACTCTGGACTGAGTTCGAGCGCAATCCGCGTCGTTTTTTGGTCAACCTGTCCAATTCGGAGAGCGCGAAACGCTCCACCCGCTTTCTGTTTGACTGTCGTTCGCTTCAGAGCTGTTCCCGGCAAGTCAATCACCAGGCGCGTGGGGTTAAATACCAGCTTTGCTCTGGGTTGAACTTTGCCTTCTGTTTTGATTTCCAGTCGATTTTGTTTGGCATTAAAATGCCACGATTTCAGACTCGCCGCCTCAGTAGGAGACGAGATTAGAAAAATGCCTAAAGTACTGGGTAAAAGCCAGTATAATTTCACGGTGCTTTCTCCTTATGCGCATGCATCCCAGCTGTCAACGTCTCCTCTGTTGGCGCTGTTTCACTCCATCCGATCCCGCAGTGTCGAGCCAATGCCGACCATGAGTATACCTGAGTCCTCCAATAATGGTTGAAACTAGATTTAAACATAATGTGAAATGCTTCTCATCAAATTTGACGATTCGCGCTTCATATAAGTATTCCCATTGCAGTCCGCTCACACCAACAAGCGATCGATTAATTTATCTCAATTGAGCCATTGATTTTCAGAAAAATTTAACTGAGTAGCAGAAGATTTCAGTAGTGTAATGCATAATTTTTCAAATGCTAATAGTTTCTTGACCCTCCTTATCCGATCGCGTTTTTTAATTTAGTACCGCATCTTGCGGCTGCGATCGCAGTTTGCCCGTAACAGAACGATAAAAGTACATCAAAATTTACAAATTTCAGGAGTGAGGAGCGAGGAGTGAGGAGTGAGGGAAATTTATGATTTTGGCTTGTGGAATTGAATTTCTTCCTTGTCCTCCTGTCCTCCTTGTCTTACTACACGGGAGTTTCTGGTTCACCTCCTACAGCAGTGGTGGGGGGAAAGACGAAACGCAAGAGGGGGGGTGCTAAAAATGTGGTAAGAATCACCATCATGATAATGGCAGCTTCTAGTGGTTTAGAAAGAACGCCGCTTGCAGAACCAACACCAGCAAATACTAGTCCTACCTCGCCTCTAGGAATCATGCCTACCCCGATCGCTAAACGATTGATGCCAGGTTGTCCGAAGACGGCAGCACCCGTGACAACTTTACCGACGATTGCCACAGCAATCAGAAAGATAGCAATAATCAACCCCTCGCGGTTACTGGGAACGGCGGGGTTGAGAACTCCCAAGTCGGTTTTTGCCCCTACAGTGACAAAAAAGATGGGAACGAGCATATCCGCGATCGGTACGACTTGTTTCTGAAGTTCTTTGCGCTTGTCAGTTTCGTCTAGCACTAAACCAGCGGCAAATGCTCCTAAAATCGCCTCTAGATGGATTGCCGCAGCTAAGTATGACATGACAAAAGCAAAGATAAAAGCTGGGATGACTAATTCACCGCGCGTCTTGAGGCGATCGACAACTGTAACAAAGGTTTTGTTGAAAACATTGCCAAGTAGAATTGCCCCTAACAAAAAACCAGTGGCACTAATAATCAGATAAATGACATTACCCACGTCCACTTCGCCAGTTTTCGCCAAGCTTGCCACCACTGCCAGCACGATGATACCTAGTACATCATCAATTACGGCGGCTCCTAAGATAATTTGACCTTCTCTTGAGTTGAGAGTTCCCAGTTCCGACAAGACTTTGGAAGTAATACCAATACTCGTTGCAGTCAAGGCAGCACCAGCAAAAATCGCAGGCACGGCAGGTACACCAAACCATATCATCAACCCTGCCGTACCTGCACCAAACGGCACGGCTACCCCTACACAAGCCACCACAGCCGCTTGGATACCGACTGCCATTAATTCTTTTAAATTTGATTCCAGCCCAATTTCAAACAGCAGGATCACCACACCCAACTCAGCCAAAACTGAAATCACTTCGCTTTGAGCGGCAAAGGTGGGGGCAACTTCCTCCGGCGCTAGCCCTGCGGTGGTTTGAAGGAAATTCATAATCAGAGAACTCGTAGCATCAGCCCCACCTTCTGGAAACACCAATAGATGTAAGGCAGAAACTCCGACAATGACACCACCCACCAGTTCGCCTAAAACTGGAGGTAAACCAAAGCGGTTAGAGATTTCTCCACCCACTTTGCTAGCAAAGTAAATGACGACCAAACTTAGCAGCACTCCTGCTAGCACCAAAGCACTATTTGCCTCTGCTTCTGGCGCAGTTAGCAGTAAAGGCGTAGATCCCCACAGAGTAAAATTACTTACCCAGCTAAAACCATCTAACTCCATTAGCTGTCCAAAAATCATCCTTTTCAATTTACTAGTTTTGGGGAGTCAGTTATCAGTTGTCAGTTAACAGTTAACAGGGAGCAGAGAGCAGAGGAGAGAATAACAACCAATGGCTAATGACCAAAAAACATACCTGGCAGCGATCGCTACCAGGTATGTTTTCTTCAGCAGTCGTCAAAGCTAACTGCTCAAACCTAACTTATAGGTTATTTTCTAGCCAGCACAGCCATGACTTGCGCCATTTGCTGTTTTAACCGTTCTATATCTGCCTGCATAGCAGCAATTTTTCCATTCAAAGCTTGCAGATCGGATGATGATGTGCTGGTTCCAGTTGCTGTTGCAGCCACTTGTGGCGCTACTGGTGCTGTTGCTCCTCCTTGGCGCGGCAGTTTTGACTTCACCATTGCCGCTTTAATTGCACCAATTAAATCTTTTTGCTCGAATGGTTTAGGGATAAATTCAAAATACTCGAATGGCTCTGGAATTTTCTCGACAACTTCTTCTTTGCGCCCCGACATTAAGACTAAAGGAATTTTTTGGAGTTCGGCATTTTGTTGGATTTGCTGATACACCTCCCAGCCGCTGAGTTTAGGTAACAAAAAATCAAGCATAATCAGGTTCGGTCGTTCTTGACGAATTAAGTTGAGTCCTTCCAAACCATCTTTTGCTTCTAAAACATCAAAGTTGCCAGGTGGCAACATTTCTTTGACGCGCATCCGAATTACGCGACTGTCATCGATAACTACGATTTTGTTACTTGCCACAACTGACTCCTCGGCAATGAATTTTAAGGGGAATAAGATAGAAAAATACGATTTAAAGGCGGGAATATCTGGTTATGCAGTCTAGAAAGTGAGTGCGGCAGATATTAGTTAACTGTAAATTTAAATTCTCGATCGCCAACATCTCGAACTCGCTCAATTGAAACACGTAAGTGAGAGTAAAAGTCACCTGGGATACACCAGTAACTTACTTTTCTAGCTAACCTTGCACAACAAAACTACGAACTAAACCTAACGCTGTTCGCGTTTTGTCTCCAAGGGAATTTTTACTGATTGCGCGATCGCAAAATTTTCCTTAAATAGATATAGTTCGGTAAATTTTCGGTCGGCAAATTGTCTATCAAAAGGGTAATTGGTAATTGGTAGTCGGTAATGGGGAATTGGTGATTAGTAGTTAATAATGGAAGTTGGTCACTGGTCACTGGTCACTGGTCACTGAATATATGACTCTATCTTCTCGTTCTGAGTTCAAGTCGGAAATTGAGGCTTTACCGTCATGGCTGCGCCGACCGATTGGTAAGGCAAGCGAATTATCTACAGTTCAAAAAATTATTAAGCAGCGACAGATTCACACGATTTGCGAGGAGGGACGCTGCCCGAACCGAGGCGAATGCTACGCCCAAAAGACAGCCACTTTTTTACTGATGGGTCCAACTTGCACTAGGTCTTGTGCTTTTTGTCAAGTGGATAAAGGTCACGCACCCATGCCACTCGATCCAGAAGAACCGCAGAAGGTCGCAGAGGCTGTGCAGTCACTAGGATTGCACTACGTTGTCTTGACTTCTGTAGCGCGGGACGATTTAGCTGACCAAGGAGCAAGTTGGTTTGTTGCTACCATGACAGCAATTCGCGATCGCAGTCCTCAAACGCAAATTGAAGTATTAACTGCTGATTTTTGGGGTGGTACAGGCGCGGGAGACGTAGGACAAAGGGAAAGAATTGCTATGGTTGTAGGGGCAAAACCCGCTTGCTACAACCACAACATTGAGACTGTCAAAAGGCTGCAAGGACGAGTCAGAAGAGGAGCTAAATACGATCGCTCGTTGCAAGTCCTGCAAGCAGTTAAAGAAATCGACCCGAGTATTCCGACAAAATCTGGGTTAATGTTGGGGCATGGGGAGACAGTAGAAGAAGTTGTTGAAACGATGGCAGATCTTAGAGCAATCCGCTGCGATCGCTTGACAATTGGGCAGTACATGCGCCCCTCCTTAGAACACCTACCCGTCCAAAAATACTGGACTCCCGAAGAATTCGAGGAATTAGGCGCGATCGCTCGCGATCTAGGGTTTAGCCACGTCCGTTCCGCACCCTTGGTGCGTAGCTCCTACCATGCGGGGGAACAGTGACCAGTGACCAGTTATCAGTTAAAAGTGGCTGGTGGCTAGTGGCTAGTGGGTCAACGCTTTTGTCTAGTCACGAGTCACCAGGCACTAGTTACTCGTTTCACAAAAATATTTTTAACGGAAGTAGGCAAGGGGTACCGCTGTTTGGTATTTCTGTAGATGCCCTTATTTTGAGGAGAAAAGCTTATGGCTGCTCAAGCAACTAAACCAACTGTCGGTCAAGATGTTGCTAAATCTAATGCTAACGCTCCGTTTCCTTTTCGGACGATAGTTAGCTTGATCCTGCTAGCAGGTAACATTCTGGTAGCTGCTATTTACTTCCACGTTATCAATCCATAGTTGTCTGGCGGCTAGTCAGTTGGTGGCTAGTGACTAGCGATCGCCGGTCGCCGGTCACTGACTTCCTAGCCGAATCAAATCGTACCTTTGAATAATCCTTTCGGGCGTATCAACAGTACCAGAATCATAATGAACAGACCTACACCTTGTTTGTATTGAGAACCAAGGAAAGGAGTGCTGAGTTCTTGGGTAACGCCAATCACCAAAGCAGCAGCGATCGCGCCGTACGGGTTGCCGATTCCACCTAAAATTGTGGCAGCAAACATCGGCAAAATTAAAAACCAGCCCATATTCGGTCTGACGGCTGTAATCAAGCCGTACATGCTACCACCTAAAGCCGTGAGGCTGCCAGCGATCGCCCACGTCCAAAGTACGACGCGATCGACATCAATCCCAGACACACGCGCCAAGTCGAGGTTGTCAGCAACAGCACGCATCGCCTTGCCAATCTTCGTATTTTGTAATAAGTAGTGCAGCGCCAAAATAACGATAACTGCTAAAAGCATTACTATAAGTTGATTTTGGGGAATTCTGATTCCTAAAATTTCTCTGGCTGGACTGGTAGGAATATCGTAACTTTTGTTACTACCACCCCAGATTAAAATAATTCCATTACGGAGAAATAAAGCGAGTCCAATCGAAATAATAATGAGCGTGGTGGAAGTGGCACGCCGCGATCGCATATTTGACCAGATCAGCTTTTCAGATATCAGCATTGCTGCTACAGTGCCAATTGCTCCGAGTAACATGGAGAGCCAAATATTAATGCCGCTCGTATTGGCTAGCAAAGTTAAATAAGCGCCCAAAGTCATAAAATCGCCGTGGGCAAAGTTAGCCAGCCGTAGAATGCCATAAGTCAGCGTCAGTCCTACCGCAGCTAAAGCAATAATGCTACCTACAGCTACCCCATTAACAAATAATTGAGCCAGTTGTGCGTCCATACAGGGTTCGGTGATCGGTTATCAGTTATCAGTGTAGAGATGTTATGGGTAAAACCTGTACAAAAGCAACAAAGTGGCTGGTGGCTGGTGGCTGGTGGCGAGAGATTAATTAATTGTGCATTGCAACTGCTGTACGGGCGGGTTTTGAGTCAAGATTTATTGCCTCAACTGTCAATTCTTTTGCTAAACCCGCTCCTACGACTTGCCTCTTGCCTCTTGCCTCTTGTAAAGTGCATTCATTTCATGTTTTTAAATTCAACTTTTGTGAATGCTCGGGTCTAAATCTTTTAACACTCTCCATATACACCTAGTATTTCTAGTTGTCCTTGCTGTTTTACCGTTATATCTGTTCTTTTTCATTCACAATGCCGCTCGCGTTCCTCAGTTTGAGTGTACGGTACTGACGCTAGCCGCAACGGTTGCAATGGCGATCGTCTGGGTGGGAATTGAAGTTGTGCTGGGGCGTTGGTTGCGCCTTCTGAATCAAGCAAGTCGTCAATTGGCTGAGCAAGGTAATTTTCGAGTTTGCATTTCAAAATTACGTTATGCTCCATTAGAAATTAGACAATTAGCACAATCTTTTAACGAACTAGCAGATTCTCTAGAACGACAATTTAACCAATTGCGCCATGTAGAAGCAGAGTTACGCCGAGCAAACGATCGCTTCCACATGGGAGCGGCAGCGATTAATGCCACGATTTATGAGTGGGATTTGCAAACTCAAGCAGTCGAAAGAACTCCAGGATTGCTCAAGGTCTTAGGTTACGAACCAGAGGAAGCTCCAAATGATGCTGCATGGTGGCACGAGCGCATTCATCCCGATGATTTTCCGCCAGCCTATGCTGTTTTGTCCTCGGCGTTGGCTGGTAATAGTGATGATTTTGAGGCAGAATATCGCCTGCGCGATCGCTACGGTCAGTATATTCATGTTTGGGAACGCGGGCTGATCGTCAGGGACGAGCGAGGGCATCCGTTGCGAATTTTTGGTGGCAGTCTGGATCTGACCGAACGCCAACGGGTAGAAGAACAACTGCGGCAGAGCGAAGCACAGTTTCGTCAAATTGCGGAAAATTTACGCGAAGTCTTGTGGATGTCTACCCCTGGACTCACGCAGATTCTCTATGTCAATCCAGCTTACGAACAAATGTGGGGGCGGACTTGTGAAAGTTTGTACGCTCAGCCATCGTCTTTCCTGGCGGGAATCCATCCTGAAGATAGTGCCGCGTTAATTGCCGTTTTGGAGCAAAAGCCCCTGGGGACGAAGCTGTTAGAGGAGTTTAATCATGAATTTCGGATCGTCCGCCCCGATGGTTCGGTGCGTTGGGTACTTTCTCGCGCCTTTCCAATTCACGATCGCGCCGGAGAAGTTTATCGAATTGTGGGACTAGTCGAGGATATTACTCAACGCAAGCAAGCAGAAGTCAAAATTAAGCAGTGGAATGAAACTCTGGAACAACGAGTGCGGGAACGCACGGTTCAATTGGAGTTAGCGAACGCGGAATTAGATGCTTTTGCGTATTCCGTTTCTCATGACTTACGCGCACCACTCCGCCACATTCACGGATTTGCCAATGCTTTGGCGCAGCGTTTGGAGTCTACTGAGGCGATCGCCGATCCCAAAGTTGCGAGTTACATCCAGACTATTCAAGATAGCAGCATCAGAATGACGCAGTTGATTGATGGTTTATTGGCTTTGTCTAGAGCCGGACGGCAACCTTTGGCGCAGGTTTCTGTAAGCGTGCGAGAATTGGTTGAGGCGGCGATCGCCTTAATCAAAAGTCAAACTCCCACAGACCGTCAGATCGAATTTATCGTTGGTGACTTGCCCACAATCGACGGCGATCCAGTCTTATTACGACAAGTTTTTGCCAACCTAATTGACAATGCGGTGAAATTTAGTGGCGATCGCCAACCAGCCAGAATAGAAATTGGCACACTACTAGGAGATAACACCACAATTTTTGTTAAAGATAATGGGGTAGGCTTCCAGATGGAATATGCCGAGCAAATGTTTGGAGCCTTTCAGCGGTTGCACTCCCAAAAAGAGTTTAAAGGTACGGGTATTGGATTAGCGATCGTCCAGCGCATTATTCACCGTCACGGTGGCAAAATTTGGGCTGAGAGCATACCCCAACAAGGTGCTACTTTTTTGATGAAATTTAGACTTTCCTGAAGATAATTGTAGAGCGGAGTAGAAGTTTCGCCAGCTAGGATGTTATTCGTCCAAGCAGAGTCGCTCAAGATCGGGTCTTAGGTAATCTTGACTACCACAGCAGCAGACAATAACTGAAATGCATGTTACGCTCTGGAAATCAGCAGCCACGTAGTGAAATCACTAGATTTTGAAACCTGAATCGGTGTCATTCGCCGTATTGGTTCGTACTGGATGCTATTGCCATGTAAACCCCTGTCCTCGCCCTCTGCTCAGCCAATTATGCAGACTCTAGAGCATTCTCAGGTTATGCGGCGGCAAGAATTCTCAATTGCCGCGCAACTTCACCTGTTAATCGTAGAAGACGTAAAGGCAGATGTCGATTTGATGATACTTGCCCTTGAATCCGCCCAGATCGCTTTTACCTACGATATCGCCAAAAGTCAGAGTGAGTGCCAGCACCTGCTGCAAACTCAAACTTACGATGCAATCTTGGCAGATTATCGGTTACCTCAGTTTACGGCATATCAGGTGTTGCAACTTTTGCAGGCATCTGGGCATGAGATTCCCCTGATTCTGGTGACTGGCAGTCTGGGAGAAGAGGCAGCAGTTGATTGCATCAAAGCAGGCATGACAGATTATGTCATGAAAGAGCGGTTGTTTCGCCTACCCGTAGTGTTGAAGCGATCGCTGCAAGAATTTGAACTTCGTCGCCAACAGCAGCAAGCCGCAGCTCGCACTCAACTCCAAGCGCAGCAACAGGCAATTATCAATCACATCGTCCACGCCATGCGCGAAACTTTGGTATTGGATGAGGTGCTGCAAATTACAGCGGATATGCTACACCAAGCTCTAGGTTTGAGTCGTTGCCTAATTTCTCAGCCCAATTCTCAAGCCCAAATGGGAATTTATCATATCAGCGCTGCGACCAGAGAACGGGAACATTTGCTAGGACACGAATGCTCTCTTTACCCTTTTTATAAAGATAAACTGCTGCGGGGAGAGATGGTTATCGTTCGCGATATGGATGAGAATGTCTCTATGGCAGTTAGAGACGCTGCCGGAGAATGTAACATTCGCGCTTTGATTATCGCCCCTTTGTTGTATCGTCAGTCGTTTCTGGGTGGAATTATCCTGCACCAATGCGAGCGAGAACGAGATTGGACGGAGCAAGAGATTTCTCTAGTCAGAGCAATTAGCGATCAGTGCGCGATCGCTATTCATCAAGTCCAATTATTTTCTCAAGTACAGCAGCAATTACACCGCCAGCAAACTCTCAATCAGATTAGTCAAGCACTCAATTCTATCCTCGATCCAGATTTTATTTTACAAGAAATTGTCAGACTGACTGGCGAATGTTTTGATGTCGATCGACTGTTAATCTTTTCTGTCGATACAGACTCAGTGCAAATTTTGAAAGAGTGGCGAGCTAGCGATCGCATTTACTCAATGCTCAACCTCCAATTTCCCAAATCAGAATGGATCGATCTGATAGATCCTGACTCTGATTTTTACTGTCGGCGCTATTTTCACGCTCCTGACTACTCTCAATTGCCTTCTACGAGAATTAGACAGATGCAAGTAGAACAAGCAAGTACTCGTTCTGTTTTGAGCGTCCCAATTTTTATTCGCGATCGCCTTTTCGGTGGTCTATCTTTGCAGACTACTAACACTTATCGCACTTTTACTCACGAAGAGATTTATTTATTGCAACAAATTGCCGATCAAGCTGCGATCGCCCTCTATAACGCACAAAGTTACGAGCGTTTAGAAGAATTAGTCCAACAACGTACTCAAGAATTAGAAGCAGAAAAATTGGTTTCAGAAACAGCCAATCGAGCTAAGAGCGAATTTTTAAGTAATATCAGTCACGAACTGCGGACACCTCTAACGGGAATTTTAGGCTTTTCTGGCGTATTAATGGAACAAATTTTTGGTTCGTTAAATGCCAAACAAAAGCAGTATATTGAATGCATTCATACCTCTGGCAAGCATTTGTTAGACCTGATCAATGACTTACTCGACCTGACTAAAATTGAAGCAGGAAAAGAAGAATTAACCCCAGAAACCTTATCCATTGAAGATATAGCACAAGCTTGTCTATCTCTTTTTCAAGAACGTTGTCAGCAGCGGGGATTAGAATTTCATTTGGCGATCGCTTCTGAGGCAATAACCTGTACTGCCGATCGACGGCGTTTGAATCAAATTCTAGTCAATCTATTATCTAACGCGCTCAAATTTACAGATACGGGTTCGATTACGTTACGCATTGAACAAACATCTCAACACATTTTATTCTCAGTCATAGATACTGGGATTGGTATTGCGCTAGAAGATTGTGAAGCAATTTTTCAACCGTTTCACCAAGTCGATAGTGGTTTGAACCGGAAGTATGAAGGTACGGGACTGGGTTTAGCCTTGTCGCGTCGCCTTGCTCAACTACACGGGGGCGATATTACCGTTCGTTCAGAATTGGGGCGTGGTAGTTGTTTTACTTTGTATTTGCCAGGGAGCAGGGAGTAGTGGCTGGTGACTAGTGGCTGGTGGCTAG
>NZ_RSCK01000031.1:0-3505 GCF_003991895.1 Chroococcidiopsis cubana SAG 39.79 | reverse complement strand
GGACAAGGGGGACAAGGGGGAACTCGGGGACCCCACGACCGAAGGGAGTGGGGATTAGGGGGCGAAGGGGGACAAGGGGGCGGTTAACCAATTACCAACTACCAATTACCCATTACCAACAACCAATAACTAGACTTCTTACAATAGAAACAGAACGATCGCAGATTCAGACTAATGTTACAAAAACTAGAGCAGTTAAAGGCTTTGTTTGCTCAGATGGAACGGGCGTTGATTGCCTATTCTGGGGGTGTAGATAGCACTTTAGTCGCTAAGATTGCTACTGATGTTTTGGGCGATCGCGCGATCGCAGTTACGGCTGTTTCTCCTTCTTTGTTGCCCGAAGAATTGGAAGATGCCCAAGTTCAAGCAGCACAAATCGGAATTGTCCATAAAATTATTCAAACGCATGAAATGGATAATCCAAATTACACTTCCAATCCCGTGAATCGCTGCTATTTCTGTAAAAGTGAGTTACACGATACGCTCAAACCCTTGGCAAAGGAATGGGGATATCCTTATATTGTCGATGGGGTGAATGCTGACGATTTACGCGATTATCGCCCAGGGATTCAGGCGGCGAAAGAACGCGGCGTGCGATCGCCTCTGGCAGAAATAGGAGTGACAAAAGCCGAAGTACGGCAATTATCGCAACAACTAGGCTTGTCTTGGTGGGATAAACCAGCCCAACCCTGTCTCAGTTCCCGCTTTCCCTATGGCGAAGAGATTACTGTATCTAAGCTACAGCGGGTAGGAAGGGCAGAAATTTATTTACGCAAGTTGGGATGGCAAAATTTAAGGGTGCGATCGGAGGGAGATACGGCAAGAATCGAGTTAATGCCAGATCTGATTAAAGATTTTGTCGCCCAGACAGATTTAGTGGCGCTGACTGCGGCATTTCAAAGTTATGGTTTTGTTTACGTCACGCTCGATCTAGAAGGTTATCGGAGTGGAAAGCTCAATCAAGTTTTGTCCGCGCCGATGGCTTCGAGGTAGATGTTTCTTAACTTTGCTGCGTAGCGATCGATGGAATGATGCTCGATGATTCTAGAGATTGAGTTATGAGATTTCTCTAGAATTATCTGACGATTAGCAAATATCTCATGTACTGCTCGTTCGATGCCCTCACGAATCAATTTGCTAATAGTGTCTCTATCTTCTTTTGTCGTGTAAATTGCTTCTCCTAAACTATTTTTAGGAACCTCAATCGTCCATCCTACATGATTATTATTGATTTCGGTTAAAGCTCTGACATTAGTTGTAATCACAGGACACCCTGCTGCTTGAAATTCCAAAACAGAGTAGCCATACGTATCAGCGTAAGTCGGTAATAAACCGATATGCGCCTTTTTCATCAATTCAATAACTTCGTGATTGGGTAATTGGGGAAAATAATGAATCCAGTCAGATTGCTGGAGCGAATGCTTTACTTGTTCAACATCAGCAAGCGTCTCTTTAGTAGCATAATTATCAATATTAAGAGAGCTAATAACTGTTAACTCAAGATTATATTTATAGCGCTCTTTTAAAGCTTTTAATGTCTGCATAATTTCTTGCCCTCCTTTGCGAAAGAAAGAAGAACCAACAAATATAAATTTTGTCGTTTCATCCAGGCTCAATTTTTTATCTGCATATTTAGAAACAAACTCCCTTTGTGGCGGATGCATAACTATCAGTTTGCTTTCTATGCTTTCTTGATATTCAGGAAATTCTTTTAGCAGCCTTCTTTGCATATTAGCATTGCAATCAGACATAGCGATAATTTGCCGACAAGCATCGCGAGAAATTGCTTGAAAAGCTTTATGCATTTTAGATTCAGTTTTCAGAGCGGAAAAATCGATTTCTAAGTTGCGATCGCTCGGACATGAAAGCAAGCAAGTCAATCTCGGTAAAAATGTTTCAAATGTCGTAATCCAGGGAGTAGAACCATAACTGATTGTATTGAAAAAATGTAAAAGGCTAACTCGATTCAAATCGAAATCGTAAAATTGATTGTAAGAGTCAATCAGAGAAAATATCTCTCGGTTAGCAAGCTGATTGAATTGACTCGCAATCCTTTGTTTCAACAGAAAAAAATCGCGAACTTTTTTGTATTTAGTATCGGGAACTATGTCGATAATATTTCTTTTTTCTGGATATGCATCGAATTTATAACCAATCAGCACAATAGGCTTCTCCTCGATCGATACTTCAGTTAGGTTAACTAGCGATCGCCAAAGGTTGAGTTGATTTCACAATCTGCATTCCAGCATCGGTAAACCTTTGAAAAGCCGCGTTTGCTTGTTCGGTGTAGTCAACTACACCAGGCACGACAACAGCAGAAGTACAATCTTCTAATAAATAAACTTTCTGAGCCAGACTCGGATCGACTTGCTGAATTTCAGTTAATAAATCATCTACAGTCCAAGCAACACAATGGCTTTTAGCTTGCCCTGCAATAATAACAGCATCAAATTCTAATAGTTGTTGAATTAACCGAGAATTCTTTTGAGCAATTGGTTTGCCATCTGCACCATCAAGAACTTCGGGACGCAAGACGGAATAGTTTTCTGTTAATGGATTGTTCCCTTTAATTTCAAATTGAGTTTGACTATCGCGGGCAATACAATGGAAAAATACCGCTTCTTCCACCGCAGAAACTAAAGCATGACCGATGCCACCTAACATGGAATGATAAGACCAAACCGTGAGGGGATATTTGCCATGCTGACTCAGTTGATTGACATAATGTAAAGCATGTTTTTGGAGCATACTGTAGTCTAATTTTAAACTATACGCTACAGCAGGATTAACTTGCCAAATCCCTTGTTCGATATCTGTAGGCGTAATATTTGTTGCAGATGGCGTTGGATGTTCTCCATCTTGGTTAATCCAAAGGATTGGATGAAAAATCTGCATTGCCGTGTGAGTATCTAGAGTCGGTGCGATCGCGCTAATCACTCCTAAATTACGATAAATAAATTCACACAGTCTCCGATTATCTTCGACTGCCCCAGTACCGGATTGTCCACCCACAAATAATTCAAAACTGGGAATGCAAAAAGTATTTTGTATGTCAATTAGTAGCAAACAAACTTGAGTTTTATCTGCTGATGCTGGTTGAATTTGATATTTTTTTGCCCACTCTCTCGCCGCTGCTGCCCTTTGTTGGTAAGGGACGCGCCAGACTTCGCCAACTTTCTCTGGTGCAAAGTGAGGGGGAATTGGTAACTGGGTGGTTGTACTCATGGGGTTTTGTTCTTTGGACGAATTGCAGTTAGGCGAATAGAATTTGCGCCTACACAGGCAAAACCCGCCTGTGCGGGTTTCAAACCATTAGTCTCATAGCAATTCTCGATTGCGTGCGTGACATTGGTAGGGGCGCACAGCTGTGCGCCCCTACAGATCGCGTATTTTACCCAATTGAAAACCGCTATCATTCGCTGTTTCTATTAGAACCTATTTATAAAGTAAACCTTTAAGCAGATAGGCGACGTAGCATAATTCGAGTCATAACAGCATAAATAGC